>CAIWTL010000554.1 GCA_903915555.1 uncultured Micrococcales bacterium
GATCTACTGCAGCACCGTCGCCCGGGCCGCGGAGACGGCGGCCATCGTGGGAGCGGCTTGCGGCATCCAGCCGGTCCCCGACGACAGGTTGCGGGAGATCGGGACCTCCTACCCCGACGGTCGACCGGTCCCGGAGGATGAGCTCATGCCCTATGTCCCGGACATGTGGGGCACCCTGCGGCCCTACGAGCCGGTGACCGACGGGGGCGAGTCCTGGATGCAGTTCCGGTCCCGAGTGGGGTCTTTCGTGGAGCATCTCATCCCGGCCAGGGACAGGTTCGGCGATGCGGAGGTCGCGGCGGAGTTGGAGGATGAGCGGGCTCTGATCGTGTGTCATGCGGGCGTCATCGAGGCCGTCTTCGAGTACGTCTTCGAGAAGGGGCCGTGGAGCGTCGTCGCCGTCCACACCCAGCACACCGGGCTTTCCCACCTGCAGTACCGGCCCCTCCCGCACCTGCCCGACTGGTGGCTGCATTCCCACAACCGGGTCGGGCACCTGACCGAGGATCTGGTGACATGAGCGACGAGGGAGTGGCGGCGCCACGTACCCGCGGTCACGCGCAGGTCGAGGACCTCTCGAAGTACGCCGTGCTGTCGCTGGTGGCCGGTGTGGTCGTGCTGGTGCTGAAACTCGGCGCCTGGAAGGTCACCGGGTCCGTCGGTCTGCTGTCGGACGCCCTCGAGTCCCTCGTGAACATCGCTGCCGCCGGCGTCGCGATCGTCGCTCTTCGGGCGGCCAGCAAACCCCCGGACGCCGATCACCAGTTCGGTCACGGCAAGGCGGAGTACTTCTCGGCCCTCGTCGAGGGAGCCATGATCGTCGTGGCAGCCACGATGATCATCTACAGCGCGATCGAGCGGCTGCTGAACCCCGCACCGCTGGAGGAGGTGGGCGTGGGGCTGGCCATATCGGTCCTGGCGTCCCTCATCAACGCAGCCGTGGCGCTGCTGCTGTTCCGAGTGGGTCGTCGTCACGGCTCGGCAGCGCTGATCGCCGACGCCCACCACCTGGTCACGGACCTGTGGACGACCGGTGGCGTCATCGTAGGCGTCGTCCTCGTGGCCCTCACGGGCTGGGACCGCCTGGACCCCATCATCGCGCTGGCCGTTGCTGTCAACATCATCGTCGTCGGCATCAACCTGCTGCGTGGATCCACCTCCGGCCTGCTCGACGCGGCGCTGCCCGACGAGGAGGTGACCGCCATCCGCACGATCCTGCGGGGATACCAGCGCGACGAGGTGGTCATCCACGGACTCCAGACCCGGCGCGCCGGACGGCAGCGTTTCGTGTCGATGCATGTGCTGGTTCCGGGGGACTGGAGCGTGACGGCGGGCCACGACCTCTGCGATGCCGTCGAGACCGATGTCGAAGGCGCGCTGCCGGGTACCACCTGCATCACACACCTCGAGCCTCTCGAAGACCCGCGTGCGTGGGAGGACCTCCACGAAGGGCACCAGGATGTCTGACATCACGGTGACCGAGCCGGAGTGGTACCGGACCGCGGTCATCTACCAGGTCCACGTCCGGTCGTTCGCCGATGCCAACGCCGACGGGATCGGGGATTTCAAGGGTCTGACGCAGCATCTCGACCACATCCAGGATCTCGGCGCCACGGCGGTCTGGCTTCTCCCGTTCTATCCCTCGCCCCTCCGGGACGGGGGCTACGACATCGCCGACTACACAGGCATCAATCCCGAGTACGGGAGCATGCGCGACTTCAAGCGGTTCGTCGCCGAGGCCCACAAGAGGGGTCTGCGCGTCATCACCGAGGTGGTCATCAACCACACCAGCGATCAACACGAGTGGTTCCAGCGGTCACGTCGGGCGAAACCCGGCAACAAGTGGCGCGACTTCTACGTGTGGTCCGACACGAATCAGCGTTACCAGGACGCCCGCATCATCTTCACCGACTTCGAGTCGTCCAACTGGACGTGGGATCCCGTGGCAGGGGCCTACTTCTGGCATCGCTTCTACTCCCACCAACCGGACCTCAACTTCGACAACCCCGCTGTCCATGACGCTGTGCTCAGGGTCGTCGACTTCTGGCTCGGTATGGGAGTGGACGGACTGCGTCTGGACGCGATCCCGTACCTGTACGAGCGGGAGGGTACGACGTGCGAGAACCTGCCGGAGACCCACGAGTTCCTCAAGAACCTCCGTCACCACGTCGACGAGCGTTTCCGCGACCGCATGCTCCTCGCCGAGGCCAACCAGTGGCCCGACGACACCCTGGACTACTTCGGCGACGGCGACGAGTGCCACATGGCGTTCAACTTCCCGGTCATGCCGCGCATGTACATGGCCGTGCAGATGGAGGACCGGTTCCCGCTGGTGGACATCCTGCAGCAGACGCCCGACATCCCCGAAGGGGCGCAGTGGGCGCTGTTCCTGCGCAACCACGACGAACTGACATTGGAGATGGTCACCGACGAGGAGCGGGATTACATGTACCGCGTCTTCGCCGCCGACAGTCGCGCCCGCATCAATGTCGGGATCCGGCGCCGGCTGGCCCCGCTCCTGGACAACGACAGGCGCAAGATCGAACTGCTCAACGGGCTGCTGTTGTCGCTGCCCGGGACCCCGATCATCTATTACGGCGACGAGATCGGTATGGGGGACAACATCTACCTCGGCGACCGGGACGGCGTGCGCACCCCGATGCAGTGGAGCGCGGACCGCAATGCCGGGTTCTCGTCGGCGAACCCGCAGCGGCTGTTCCTCCCCGTCAACATCGACCCGGGCTACCAGTACGAGTCCGTCAACGTCGCCTCACAGCAGGCCACGCCCAACTCGCTGCTGCTGTGGATGAGACGGATGATCAACATCCGCCAGCAGCACGCGGTCTTCGGGGTGGGCGGCATGGAGTTCCTGCTCCCGGAGAACCCCAAGGTGCTGTGTTACCTGCGTACCCATGGGGACACCATCATCCTCGTGGTCGCCAACCTCAGCCGGTTCTCGCAATACGTGGAACTGGATCTCGCGGACTACCGCGGCCGGGTCCCTGTCGAACTGGCAGGGGGTTCGGAGTTCCCGCCCATCGGTGAGCTTCCCTATCTGCTGACCCTGGGTCCCTACGCCTTCTACTGGTTCGAGTTGCAGCAGCCCGCGGCGGGGGAGGCCGACGGGGAACAGCTGCCGGTCGTGACCACCGCGGCGACGTGGCAGTCGCTGTTCGAGAACAGCCGGTCGCGCGCCGCGCTGGAAGCGGTGCTGCCCGCTGTCATCTCGGGCAAGCGGTGGTTCGGAGGAAAGGCACGGCGCATCACCGGC
>CAIWTL010000555.1 GCA_903915555.1 uncultured Micrococcales bacterium
CGGTCGTGTCGCCGGCCGGCCCCACCGAAGTCGTGGCCCGTTGACGCCGACCGAGTCCGTCTGGGACTACCCGCGGCCACCCGCCCTCGTCCCCACGGAGGAGCACGTCCGCGTGGTCCACGCCGGGGTCGTGGTGGCCGACACCCGACGCAGTTGGCGGATCCTCGAGACCGCGCACGCCCCCGCTTACTACATCCCGGCCGCGGACGTGCGCACAGATCTGCTCATCGAGTCGGCCACCAGGACCGTGTGCGAGTTCAAGGGTGTGGCCCGGTACGCCGACCTCCACGCCCCCGGGGCTCCCGTCGTCCGCGATGCCTGCTGGTGGTACCCGACACCGGTGGGCGCATACGCGGATCTGGCGGGTGCACGGTGCTTCTACCCCCAGCGGGTGGACCTGTGCGAGGTCGACGGCGAACGCGTCGTGCCCATCGCCAGCCCCTTCTACGGCGACTGGCCCACCAGTCGGATCACCGGCCCCTACAAGGGCGAGCCCGGCACCGAGTGGTGGTGACCGCGGCGGTCGGGCCGGCAGGTGACGGTGGTTGGATGGGGGCATGAGTCTGCCCTTCCGGATCGGAGTGACCAGAGGGCGGGCGCGCACGGGGGCCATCGACACCCCCCACGGCCGGATCCTGACCCCCGCCTTCATCCCGGTCGGCACCAAGGCGACCGTCAAGGCGGTGCTCCCGGAGTCACTCGCCGAACTGGGTGCCCAGGCCGTCCTGGCGAACGCCTACCACCTGTACCTGCAGCCGGGGGCCGACGTGGTCGACGAGGCCGGCGGCCTGGGGCCCTTCATGAACTGGCCCGGCCCCACGTTCACCGACAGCGGGGGGTTCCAGGTGATGTCCCTGGGGGTGGGCTTCAAGAAAGTCCTGTCGATGGACGCCGACACTGCGCGCTCCGACGAGGTCATCGCGCCGGGCAAGGCCCGGCTGGCGGCGGTGGACGAGGACGGTGTCACGTTTACCTCCCACCTCGACGGCAGCAAGCACCGGTTCACCCCGGAGATCTCGATGCAGGTCCAGCACCGCTTGGGGGCCGACATCATCTTCGCCTTCGACGAGTTGACGACGCTGGTCAACACGCGCCGGTATCAGCAGGAGTCGGTCGAGCGGACCCAGCGGTGGGCAGAACGCTGCGTGACCGAGCACCGGCGGCTCACCGACGAGCGGCGGCACCGCCCGTACCAAGGACTGTTCGGGGTCGTGCAGGGCGCGCAGTACGAGGACCTGCGGCGGCGCGCCGCACGCGGTCTGGCCGGGTTGGATCTGGACGGCTTCGGGATCGGCGGGGCCATCGACAAACAGCAACTCGGGGCGATCGTCGGATGGGTGACCGACGAACTGCCGGCCGAACGGCCACGTCACCTGTTGGGGATCGGCGAGCCCGACGACCTGTTCGCCGGTGTCGCTGCGGGTGCCGACACCTTCGACTGCGTGGCGGCCTCGCGTGTGGCGCGGAACGCCTCCGCCTACCATCCGACGGGACGCTTCAACCTGGTCACGGCCGCCAATCGGAGGGACTTCGGTCCGATCGACCCCGACTGCACCTGCTACACCTGCACCCACTACTCGCGCGCCTACCTGCATCACCTGTTCAAGGCGAAGGAGATGCTGGCGTCGACCCTGGTGACGATCCACAACGAGCACTTCATCGTGGGTCTGGTCGACCGGATGCGGCAGTGCCTTGTCGACGGCGACTTCGACGACTTCCGCAGCGACTTCCTGGGCCGCTACTACTCGGCGTAGGACGGTTCCCGTGCCTTGACCGCGGCGATCACCCGGTAGGTCACCGGAAGCAGGATGATCTCCACCGCGGTCTTGTACAGGAACCCGACGATCACATAGTTCAGGAACTCCCCGCCCGTGATGACGCCGTAGAAGGCGATGGTGCAGAAGACGACGGTGTCGGCGAGTTCCCCCACTGCCGTCGATCCGAGGAGTCGCGCCCACAGGCGCCCCTCATCGGTGCGCTCCTTGATCCACACGAGCACGTAGGCGTTGAGCAGTTGTCCCACAAGGAACCCGGCCATGCTCGCCAGGACGATCCGGGGCACGAATCCCAGGACCGCCTCGAAAGCGGCCTGGTTCGGCCACGCCTCGGCGGGCGGTGAGATCTGGATCAGCAGGAACGTGAGCGCCGCCAGGGCGGACATGGCGAATCCGATCAGGATCGCCCGCCGGGCCGGACGGAATCCGTACACCTCGGTGATGACGTCACCGAGGACGTAGACCAGGGGGAAGAGGAAGGCGCCGCCGTCGGTGATGAAGGGTCCGACCGCGATGAGCTTGACCGCGCCGATGTTGCTGAGGATCAGGAGCCCGACGAAC
>CAIWTL010000556.1 GCA_903915555.1 uncultured Micrococcales bacterium
CGCCGCCTGCGAATCGGAGTCGACCCACAGGTACGGCCACGGGGAGACGCCATCGTGACGCGACGTGCCCGGGATGCGCCGACGCAGCACGGTGACTCCCGCCGACTCGTGGTGGACCGGATCACCGAGGTGTGACAACCCGCCGGCGTAGTCCGGGGAGTTGAAGGGGCACGCCTGGTCGACATCACGGGCGACAACTGATGCGGTCATACGGGGGACCCCCAGGCCTCGTCCTGCTTCTCGGCTTCACCGCCCGGGGTCCGGCGACCTCCGGTTCGCGCCCCCGTCGGGCCGAATCTACGGGACACCTCCATCGCCATCCGGGAATCCTCCTGGGCCTGACAGTGGGCGCCACCGCCTCCCTCCACGATCGCCACCGCCGGTTCATCTGCTCGCAACTGCTTCATGGTGACTCGAGGCCGAGTACCGCGAAGTAGTCCGTGATGCGGTCGTAGGCACCCGGGGGCGCGGCACAGGCGAGGACCCCATCGGGCCGGATGGCATAGGTGCCAGGAGTCAGGATCCGAGCCAGCTCGGCATCCGGATCCTGGACCGTCAGACGCCCGCCGGCCGGCGGGTGGGCGGTGCTACCACCTGCGGCTGCATCTACCGCTACCGCCGGCACTCCCCGCGGGTCCGGTATCTCCAGCACCACGTGTCCACCGACCGCCAGCAGTGAGCGCAGGTCCGAGGGATCGTCGTCTCGCGCTACCGACAGGGCTGCATTGGGGACCCGCATCCCGACCGGGACCGCGGGGTCGGTCCGGTGGTCGCGGTAGTCGATGATCGGGCTGTCGAGGTAGCGCGTCGAGATATCGCGACTGGTGTCGTTGTGCCGGACGGAATCGGCGGGCGATGCCGGGCTCCACCGATGATCGGGATCGACCTCCGGATCGGCCAGTCGGGCGAATGAGCGCGCCACCGCACCGATGGCGTCCGCATCGACCGGCCGCCGCTCGGCGTCGTAACTGGCGAGCACGACGCCGGGACGGGTCGACTCCCCCGCCACCGCCAACTTCCACCCGATGTTCGCCGCGTCCTGGATCCCGAGGTTCATCCCGCGGCCACCCACCGGGCTGCACTGGTGTGCCGCATCCCCGGCCAGGAACACCGACCCTCGTGCCAGCGACTCGACGACGCAGTGCCTGAGCCGGAAGTGGCCCGCCTGCGCGACGCTCAGCACTGTGGTGGGCTCCGGGAAGCGGGCGTCGACCTGCGCCTGGACGTCCCGGACCGTCAGTTCGTCCGCATCGTGACGGAAGAAGACCCGGATCGCGCCGCCCGGCAAGGGCTGCGCCCAGAAGACATCGGCGTCGAGCCAGTTGGGCGTGTCGGCTGCGTCGAAGGGCCACGAGTCCGTGATCACGTCGGCGGCCACCCACCCTCCTGGCACCGGCTCACCGATCAGGTGGATGTCCAGCCGTTCGCGCAGAGTCGAATGCGCCCCCTCGGCGTCGACGACCCAGCGGGCGTCGATGTCCGCCAGCCGGCCGTCCGCGTGGCGTACCGTGACCGGACCTTCCCCGTGGGGGTCCATTCCGATGACCTCGACACCGCGTTCGACCCGGATGCCGAAATCCGACAGGTGGCTCGTCATGTGGTCCTCGATCGTGGCCTCACTGATGGCGAGCAGGCTCGGCATGTCGGAGTCGATGACTCCCAGGTCGTCACAGCCGATCACCTCGCGTCCGTCGAGGTACGAATTCTTCGTGAGGGGGAAGCCTGCGGCCAGGAGCCGGTCGGCGACCCCGAGCTGGTCCAGCAGTTCCAGCGACCGGGCGTTGAGTCCGGTCGCGCGGCTCAGCCCACTGGCCGCGGTCCGGCGATCCACGATGCGACACGACACCCCGGCGCGGGACAGCACCAGCGCCGCGGTGAGGCCGGTGGGACCGGACCCACAGATCAACACAGGGGTCTGCGTCACCGTCGACGTCATCGGCCACGCGCCAGCGCACGGGAGAGGTCTTCCCACAGATCGTCGACGTCCTCCAGCCCGATCGACAGTCGCAGCAGATCGACGGGGGTGGTCGAGTCCGGACCCTCCACCGGGGCTCGATGCTCGATGAGACTCTCCGGACCCCCCAGCGATGTGGCGTCGACGAATAGGTCGGTGGACCGGGCGACCGCTTGTGCCGCGGCGAAGCCACCCGCAACCCGGATGGACAGCAGGGCGCCGAACCCATCGGAGTACTGGCGCATCGCGATCGAATGGTCGGGGTGGTGGGGCAGCCCCGGGTACATCACGTGAGTCACCCCCGGGTGGGTGTCGAGCCGCGTGGCCAGTTCGAGAGCGGTGGCCGCAGCGGCCTGCGCGCGCAGCGGCAAGGTGCGCAGCCCCCTCATCAGCAGCCACGCCTCGAACGGACCCAGCACCGACCCCTGCAGGTGGCGGACCTCATGGATCCGCGACCACAGCGGCGCCTCCTTGTCGCGGGTGACGACGGCACCGGCGATCACATCACCGTGGCCGTTCAACTGCTTCGACGCCGAGTGCATGACCAGGTCGGCCCCCCACTCCAGGGGCCGGACATACACCGGGCCGGCCAGCGTCGCATCGACCGCGAGCACGGAGTCGTGGCGTCGTGCGACCGAGCCGGCGGCCTCGAGGTCGATCACCGCGCACATCGGGTTAGCCGGTGACTCGAGCCACACCAGGTCGGCCTTCGCCACGGCCAGAGAACGTTCGAGGGCCTCGATGAATGTCGCGGAGTCCGGGTTGGGCAGCCGTTCAAGTCGGATCTCGTCTCGGGCCTCCCACCGTTGCAGCGCCGCCGTGGTCCCCCAGTACATCTGCTCGGTGCACAGCACGCGCGCGCCGGGTGGCAGTCCCTCGATCACCGCCGCCACAGCACCCATGCCGGAACTGAAGAGCAGTGCCTGCTCGCCGCCCTCGAGCTGCGCGATGAGACGTTCCGCCGGCAGGTACGTGGGGTTGTCGTCGCGGGAGTAGACGTCGCCCTCGGGGGTCGTTCCATCCGCCCCCCGCCGGTAGTTGGTGGACGGGTACACCCCGGGGACGACGCCTCCGTACTCGGCGTCGTGGCTGCCCGCGCCCTGCGCGCACACCGTTCGAGGCTTCACACACCGATGCTAGGGGAGCGGCCCCGCCCGAGCATGACAGCGCAGGGGATGGCCGCGGCACAGACGAATGTCGTGACCATCGCCGCCACGAGCGGGGACGTGGATGTGGTCATGGCAGGGCTTGCCAGGATGGCGGCCAGACCACCGGACACCAGGGCTGCGACGATCCACCGCAGAGCGGTCTGGATCCCCGCAGCAACCCCGACCGTGTCCCGCGGGAGATGCTGTGTCATCGCGGAGGTGACCCAGGAGAACGTCAGCCCCCACGCGGTCCCGTACCCGAACAGGCAGGCCGCCACCACCGCGCCGGCGGAGCCGCCACCGGACCACAAGGAGGCCACCATCCCGAGGATCGCGATCACTTGGACGGTGACGCCCGTCACCATATGGGCACGGACACGCTCCCTCGCCGCCAGGACTCCTCCGAGCAGCATTCCGGCACCCAGCGGGAAGACGATGGCACCTGCCACCCACGGGCTGTAGCCCCACACGGTTCGGGCGGTCTGCGGCAGGATCAACACTGCACCGAAATAGCCGGCGCTCATCAGTGCTGCAGTGAGCGCACCCCACCTGAAGTGCCCATCACGGAACAGGTCCCCCGGGATGATGACCGAGTGTCCCGCGGTGGATCGAGTTCGCTCGCGGTGCCCGAACGTGGCCAACAGCGCCGCCGCGGCGACCCACACCGCAGGCGACCAGGCACCGCTGCGGCCGGTCGGCGATACCGCCAGGAGCAACGCGGCGAGACCGCCGGCCAAGAGGGGCGCCCCGATCACGTCGATTCCCGTGCCTGCGGCTCCGACTGACAGCGACCACGACGTCCGGATGGCCAGCAGCGCCACCAGCGCGAGGACCCCCTCCATCACGTACACCCAGCGCCACATCCCGGCCGATGCTGCGGCACCCCCGACGACGGGCCCGAGGGCCAGCCCGATCCCGAAGGCGGCGGTCACCGCCGCGAAGGCTCCCGCGCGGGAATGTCCGGATGGGAGCCGGGCGTCCGTCAACGCATACACGCCGGGCAGCATCGCGGCCAGGGCCACGCCGGTCAGCGCACGGCAGACGAGTAGGAGGAGAAGGACCGGAGCGGCGGCAGCGCCCACCGCGGCCAGGGTGTAGCACCCGAGGGCGATGAGCATGAGGCGGCGAAAGCCGATGCGGTCACCCAGGTCGCCCATGAGGATCATCAGGGAGCCGGCTGCGACGAGCGGCACAACCGCGATGAGCTCGGTGCCGGCGAGAGTCACATCGAGGTCCCCCTGGATCGAGGTCAGGCTCGCGTCGGTGGCGGACACATCGAAGATCACCAGGACCATGGCGAGCGCGATCCCGGCGAAGCCGACGCGCTCGCGGGCCCGGAGGGGTCCGGTCGGAGCCGGACTCGACCCCGCCGTGGTGGGCGACCTGCTCACAGCC
>CAIWTL010000557.1 GCA_903915555.1 uncultured Micrococcales bacterium
CGCAGCCGAACGATGTCGCCATCGCCGAGACCACCAAGGTCATGTACGCCGACGGGAAGACCGAGATCGGTCGCATCGGTGATGTGCGCCGTACGAGCGTGCCGCTGTCCGACGTCCCCGAGGACGTCCAGCACGCCGTCCTCGCCGCCGAGGACCGTTCCTTCTACGACCATGGGGGTTTCTCCCCCGAGGGCATCAGCCGTGCGGTGTGGAACAACGCCACCGGAGGCAGTACGCAGGGCGGATCGACGATCACCCAGCAGTATGTGAAGAACGCCTATCTCACGCAGGACCAGACCGTGCTGCGCAAGGCCAACGAGCTCGTACTCGCCGTGAAGCTCGAGACCATCGAGTCCAAGGACGAGATCCTCGCCAACTACCTCAACACCATCTACTTCGGCCGCGGTGCGTACGGGATCGAGGCGGCGTCGGAGGCCTACTTCGGCAAGTCGGTGGACGAGCTCGACGTGTCCGAGGGCGCCGCCCTCGCTGCGGTCATCCAGTCCCCCGGGAACTACGAGCCAGAGCTGTTCAAGGACCGCCTCATGGAGCGGTGGAACTACGTGCTCGACGGTATGGTCGAGAAGGAGTGGCTCACCCAGGCCGAACGTGACCAGATCACCTTCCCCAAGTTCAAGAAGCAGGAGAAGGGCAACCAACTCGCCGGCCAGACCGGATACATCCTCGAGACCGTCAAGGACGAGATGGTCGCCAAGGGATGGAGCGAGGCCGAGATCGACGGCGGTGGCCTGACGATCACCACGACCATCAAGCAGGGCGCCCAGGAGGCCGCCGTCAATGCGGTCGAGGCTGCCGGACCCACCTACAACAACGAGGGACTGCGCGTCGGCCTCATCGCCGTCGAGCCCACCACGCGCCGCATCGCGGCCATGTACGGCGGCCCGAACTACCTCAAGAACCAGTTGAACAACGCCACTCAGGGCCATGCCCAGGGCGGGTCGACGTTCAAGGCGTTCGGCCTCGCGGCCGCCCTCAACAACGGGTACAGCCTCGACACGATCCTCAACGGTTCCTCGCCGGCCACCATCGATGGGTACACCCTGCAGAACTTCGGCAACTCCTCGTTCGGTCCGGTCAGTCTGCTGACCGCCACCACGAACTCGGTCAACACCGCCTATGTGCAGCTCGAGAGCGAGGTCGGCGTCGACAAGACCATCAATGCCGCCGAGAAGGCCGGGCTGCCGAAGGACACCCCCGGCATCGAGGAGAACCTGACGTTCGTGCTGGGCTCACCCTCACCGCGTCCCATCGACATGGCCAACAGCTTCGCGACGTTCGCGGCCCGCGGTATGTACGCCGAGCCGACGATCCTCAAGGAGGTGACCCGCAACACCGGCGAGGTCGCCTACCGGCCGGAGGACCGGGCCACGCGTGTCTTCCCCGAGGACGTCATGGACAACGTCAACTATGCGCTGCAGAGCGTCGTCAACAGCGGCACCGCGACCCGCGCCTCCTGGATGGGGCGCCCCGCGGCGGGCAAGACCGGGACCACCGACGACAACATGTCGGCGTGGTTCGTCGGGTACACACCGCAACTGTCGGCTGCCGTCATGTTGGCCAAGGAGGACAAGAAGGGTCGCCCCGTGTCCCTCAACGGCACCGGCGGCATCTACGACGTGACGGGTGGATCATTCCCGACGGCGATCTGGACCGAGTTCATGTCAGCCGCTCTGGCGGACGAGCCGGTCGAGTACTTCGTCGCCCCGGGGAGCGACTACGCGACCACGCCTCCCACGACCGACTCCTATGGCACGGACACCTACGGCACCGACACGGGCACCGCGTCGCCGTCCCCCTCCTCGACCGACGGGTCGACCGCCACGCCGTCGGATGAGTCCACCCCGGGGCGCCAACCCACGGATCCCCAGCAGACACCGGAGCAGGCGGCGCAGCCGGCTCGCCCGGAGGAGGAACTCCCCGTTCCCCCGCAGCGGGAACAGCAGCCCGCGGTCCCGTAGTGCGCCGAGCTGACCTACGGTACTGCGCCGTCGCCCGGTCAAGACCCTTTCGCCCTGCGGGCGCCTCGCGTGCGATGATCGGGGCGTTGCGACCCCTCCCCTGACTCGAATCGGAGGTTCCGACATGAGAGTTGCTGCCTCGCGGTACGAGACAGTCCTCGCGGCTCTCGACGCCGGTGTCGTGATCCATGGTGCAGACTCCGCGATCCTCGATGCCAACGAGCGGGCCCGGCAGATGCTCGGTCTCCGGGACCTGGACGGTCGGCTCGCCTCCGACCCCGCCTGGACGTTCTTCGACGAGGACATGGTCCCGCTGCCCATCGACGAATACCCGGTGTCACGGGTGATCAAGGAACTCGAGCCTGTCCACCGGCAACTCGTCGTCCTGCAGTCACCCTCCGGCCCGGAGGTCTTCGTCGAGGCCAATGCGCTGCCCCGGTTCGACGAGGAGGGTCATCTCCTCGAGATCGTCGTCACGTTCATCGACGTGACCGACCGCGTCGCGCGCCGGATCGAGTCGGAACTCGTCGAGCAGCACCTGCGGGAGGTGGCGCTCACCGATGAACTGACGGGGCTGGGAAATCGCCGCGCGATCCTGGGCGCGGCCGACCACGCCGTCGCCACGACCGGCGGTGCTCCGCTGGCCTTCCTCATGGTCGACCTCGACCACTTCAAGATGGTCAACGACACCCACGGCCACTCCCGTGGTGATGACGTGCTGCAGCAGATGGGTGGCGAGATCGCCGCCGCCCTGCGGCAGGGCGATCTGCTCGGGCGGTTCGGGGGTGAGGAGTTCCTGGCGGTCCTGCCCGGAACCGGCCTCGAGGCCGCACTGGCCGTGGCGGAGCGACTGCGGGGTCTCGTGGAGAAGGCGGGCGTCGACTACGGGGTGAGTGCCAGTGTCGGCGTCGCCATCCGCGAACACGAGGAGTCGGCCGCTGCTCTGATCCGTCGCGCCGACCAGGCGCTCTACGCCGCCAAGGCAGCGGGGCGCAACACCATCCGCGAGCACTCCGCGATGCCGTCCTGACCCGGTGCGCGGCTCGTGGTGTCCGCAGTGGGGCACCATGCATCGGGTGCAGCCGACGGGTGACGGCGACATGGGGAAAGCCGCCCAGGACTCGCTCTGACATCCCCGTCGGCCACCTCGGGCACAGCTCCTGGGACGACCGACCCGCGGCGGGTAGAGTGCCCGCGTGACCAGCAGCCCCAGCGCAGGCGGGACGGTGGGCGCGGGGGACCTGCCTCCCACGCTGACGGATCCGGCGATGGCGTCCGGGTCAGAGGTGATCGGGGGGCCGGCGGGGACCCACCGGGCTGCCCCGACCGGATTCTGGACCCCCATCCGCGTCATCCTGCTGGCCGGGACCGCGGTCTTCTGGCTCGGCTTCCTGCGCACGTGGCCGTGCGTCAGCAACAACTGGCTGGACCCGGATCGCTATGAGGCGATGTGCTACTCGGACATCCCCATCCTGTACTCGCTGCGGGGCCTGGCCGACGGAGACATCCCCTACCTTGAGTGGCCGGCGGACGGCCATACGTGGGAGTACCCGGTCCTGATCGGGGCGTTGGTCTACGTGCTGGCGCTGATCACGAAACTGTTGACTGGCGGAACCCAGGACTCGGTGGTGTTCTACGTCGTCAACGCGGTCGCCGCCTACGCCTTCTTCCTCGGGACGCTGTGGGGTGTGTCGGCCTACGTGAAGCGCCGCGCGTGGGACGGCCTGATGCTCGCCCTGTCGCCGGCGGTGTTCCTGGCGTCGTTCGTCAACTGGGACTGGCCGGCCGTGATGCTCACGGTCCTCGCCCTGCTCGCGTGGTCCCGCGGCCGACCCGGCTGGGCCGGCGTCGCGCTCGGCCTGGCGATCGCGGTGAAGTTCTACCCGATCCTGCTGCTGGGACCCCTGCTGTTGCTGTGTCTGCGGGGCAGGCGCATGGCGGCGTTCGGTTGGCTGGTACTGGGAACCGCCGGTGCGTGGCTGGCGGTGAACCTGCCGGTGATGCTCGCCGGCTTCGAGGGGTGGAGTTACTTCTTCACCTTCTCGTCGGAGCGCGGGCAGGACTTCGGCTCGGTGTGGCTGGCGCTCGAGACCGCCGGCTACGGCGTCTCCCCGACCAGCATCAACACCGTGGCCGCCGGGACCCTCGTGGCGATGTGCGCCGCGATCGGGCTACTGATCCTGCTCGCACGGCAGCCACCGCGGGTCGCCCAGGTGTCGTTCCTGGTGGTGGCGGCCTTCCTGCTCACGAACAAGGTCTACTCACCGCAGTTCGTCCTGTGGCTCGTGCCGCTGGCGATCCTCGCGCGGCCCCGGTGGCGGGACGTCATCTGGTGGCAGCTGGCGCAGGCCGTCTACTTCGCCGCCATCTGGTGGTACCTGGTGGGACTCGTGGACGGGAACAAGGGACTGTCGGAACAGTGGTACGCCGCCGCCATCGCCGTCCACGTCCTCTCCACGGTGATCCTCGCCGGCCTCGTGGTGCGCGACATCCTGTCCCCCTCCCACGACCCCGTGCGGAGCGACGGGCTCCCCGAGCACGCCGGCGACCCCGGCGGCGGTCCCCTCGACACCGTCGTGTCGCCGTCCGGTCCGCCTGCGTCCGGTCCGCCTGCGTCTGGTCCGCCTGCGTCTGGTCCGCCTGCGTCTGGTCCGCCTGCGTCCGGTCCACCCCCACCTCCCGCCGGTGGAGTCCCGAAAGAGTCGCAAGCGACCGTTCCCGTCAGAGGCGACTGAACCTTCAGTCGCCTCTGACTCTTCCGGTCGCCGCTGGCCCCCGCCGCGCCCCTCAGACCTCGCGTCATTCAGCGGCCATGCGCGGTCCTCACCAGCGCACCCCGCCGCAACCAGGTCTGCAGTTGGCTGCGAGTGACCCCGCACCGCGCCAACGCGCGCCGCGAGGCCACCCCCATGAGATCCGTCATCACCCAGTCGAGATCGGTATCCATGGGGACGACTCTTCGGCCCGGGAGGTACCCGTCGGCACCACGACCTGGGCCGGGGAAGAACTGGCTCGCAGCGGGCCTGGGGATGGCGGGTCACCGACCCGGATCGACTCCTGATCATGAGGTCTGTGTCGGAACCGCTCCTGATCTTGGACCGCGAAGTGCACGAGTCCCTCCTGATCATGGGTGGGTCAGCGGCTCTGCGAGGGGAAGACGCTCAGCCGCCTCCGGCCTTCATGATCAGGAGCGACCCAGTGCAAGCACGTTCAAGATCAGGAGTGATCCAGGGTAAGCAGGTCCAAGATCAGGAGTGATCCGCGCAAGCACGTTCATGATCAGGAGCCACCGGGGATGAGCACGCGTGCCTACAGCACCACTCGCTGCCTACAGCACCAAGTGATCCACGACGGGAGACAGTACGCCGTGCCAGGTCGCCCGTACCGGGAAGTGCCACGTCCCGACCAGTTGCGCCAAGTGGACCGGTGGCCACCCGGGTGCCGGCGCCTTGACCGGCGCACGCCGCTGCGGCGACACCACCGGAACGAACAACGTCCGGACCCCGGCGGCCCGAACCCTGCTCATCATCTGGTCACGCAGCAGTTGCACCTCGGGCCGATCGGCGTCGGGTTGCGGCAGCGGCGCGGAGAGGTCCCATGCCCGGTCGCCGACCGTCGCGTACAGGCCCCCGTATACGACCTGGCCCTCCCGCTCGAGAACCAGCAGCGTCACCCCGGCGAAATCGTCCTCGGCGAGCCCCCGCCAACGGCGCTCCCACTCCTTCAACGAGGGCTGCGGAAGATGGCGGTGCGCCTCGGTCACCGCCTGGTGCACCGCGGGAAGATCGTCGATCGTTCCGGTACGCACCTGGGTGCCGAGCAGCAGGGCGCGCGACTCCTGGATATCTGCGCGAGCGGAGGCCGAGTCCGTGAGCACCACCTCGGCGGAGAACGCGCGGGGTGCCGTCGCCATGAGTCGCCACCCCGCGTCGGTGAGCCGATCGGCTGCCACCCGGGCCGACCGCGCCGGCTCCGGCGGGGAGTGACGCACGAGCGCCTTGCTGTCGGTGCGGGCCGCCGGATCGAACCGCCACCAGTCCTGCTCAGCGACGACAGGACTGACGCGGGCGGTGAATGCCCCGCGGTTCCGCAGATGCTCGACGAGAGGATCCAGCCAGTCGACCAGTGTCATGGCTGGGCGGCGGGTCCCTGTCCAGTCGATGTCCGGCCCGGACTCGAAGACCGCGACCGAACGCATCGGCAGCCGAGGCAGCCCGCGCAGCCGGTACAGCCCTGCCCCGACCATGGTCGTGCCGTCGAACCAGCCCACCGACTCGGTACGGGCGGTGACGAAGCCCTTGCCCCAACCGGGTGTCTGCTCCAAGGCGACGCTGGGCCGGGACACCACGTAGGCGCGGTGCTCAGCTGCCGTGATGGCGCGGACCTCCAGCGACATCGATCGGTCAGTCCTGCAGGTCGACGACAACGGGGGCGTGGTCGGACGCCGACTTGCCCTTGCGTGCCTCGCGGTCGGCGTAGGCGTCGGTGACGCGGTCCGCAACGGCCGGAGTGGCGTAGACGAGGTCGATGCGCATGCCCCGGTTCTTCGGGAAGCACAGTTGCCGGTAGTCCCAGAACGTGAACGCCCGGTCGTACTTCAAGGGCCGCGGCTCGATCTCGGTCAGCCCCACCGATTCGAGCAGCTTCAGCCCCGCACGCTCCTGGTCGGTGACGTGTGTGCTGTCGCGGAACGCCTCGATGTCGTAGACGTCGTCGTCGGTGGGGGCCACGTTGAAGTCACCGAGCAACATGAGGTCCGGGTGCACTGCCAGCTCCGTGGCGGCGGTCTCGCTCAGCGCCTTCAGCCAGCGCAACTTGTACTGGTAGTGGTCGTGCTCAGGGGTTCGACCGTTGGGGATGTACAGGCTCCACACCCGGATCCCGCCGCACGTCGCAGCGATGGCCCGGGGCTCGACCTTGCCTTCCCACTCGGGCTGTTCCGCGAGGTTGTCGCGGACGTGGTCGAGGCCCACCCGGCTCAGGATCGCCACCCCGTTCCACGCGCCGGTGCCCAGCGCCACGGACTCGTATCCGAGCCCGGTGAACATCAGCTCGGGGAAGTCCCCGGTGGCGCACTTGGTCTCCTGCAGGCACACGACATCGGGCTGCGCGGACTCCAGCCAGCCGGACAGGTGCTCGATGCGTCGGTTCACGGAGTTGATGTTCCAGGTGGCGATGCGCACCCCGCGATTCTACGGGTGTGCTGACCGACCGTCGGTGGGCGCATCGCGGAGGGGGGAGTGGGTCTCACCGGCACCCGGTCTCGGGTTCCGGCGCCGTCGCCGCACCCCTGCCGAGTCGGACTCTAGAATGACGGGATGAGGGACTCCATCGTCTTGTCCGGCTCCACTGTGGTCCGCCGTTGCTTCGGCACGGTCGAGGCCGAGGTGGACGGTGAGTTGGTGATGCTCGGCCCCAAGGACTTAGGGTTCTTCGGCGCGAAGGGTACCGGCGCAGCGGTGTGGGAGTTGGTGGACGGTGAACGCGATGTGGACGCGATCGTCGCAGCTCTCGAGGAGCAGTACGAGGCCGCGCCGGGCGTGATCCGCACGGAGACCCTGACGTACCTGGAGGCCCTAGTGGCGGCGGGGCTGGCTCACATCTAGTGCTCCGCCGAGTGGGTGGCGTGCACCAGGGCGATGGACGTCTTGCCGCCACTCCACTTCACCGTCACCAAGCCCGGTCGCCGCAAGTCGATATCGGAGGACGGTCGCGGAACCCACACCATCACACCCCAATGGGTGCGGCCTTCCCCGCCGATGAGTGAACTGAGCTCGACACCGGGAGCCAGCGTGAGCTGGAATCCCAAGGCGAGCGCATTGGCCCGATCGGAGCCGCACCACTCCACGTCGGCGGCGTATGTCTGCCGGTCGTCCGGGAAGCGGATCGGCGGCAACTCCACAGCGTGCTCCACCGCTTCGCCTGGGAGTCTGGAGAGGCGCCGTTCGAAGCACGCAGCCTCGGGGCGACCAGGGTGCTGCAGGAGGTACGAGAAGTCGATCCCGTACAGCGATTGCCATCGTTGTGCGGCGGCCGATGTGTAGAACCGCTTGTCCAGGTCTTCCGCGGTCAGGCGCACAGGCTGTATGACTGGGGTGAGTACCTCGGGAATGTAGCGTGCCCCGGGAGCAGCCAGTCGGTGGGCCACGTCGGACAGGGTAGGGAGCACCCCCTCGTCGAAGGGGTCGTCTCCGATGATCTCGCTGACCACGAGCGTGGCAGGTTCGGGAAGGACCACATTGGTGGACGACCCGCGCAGCACGGTGAGTCGGTCCGCCACGCCGTGTGCGCGGGCACCGGCTTCGGCGACCTCCGCCATCACCGACTGCTCGATGGCGTACACGTGGCGCGCGCCCGCGCGGGCGGCTGCGATAGCCAGGATGCCGGTTCCCGTCCCCACGTCGACGACGATGTCTTCGGAAGTCACCTGGGTGCGGATCGCCCTCAGAAATGCCGAGGTACGCGCTTCATCGTCGAGCATCTGGACATGCTGGGACTCGCGCGCGAAGCCACGTTCATGCCCGATGCGAGGCCCTGCCCCCACGGGGTAGAGGGCGCCCGCGCCGTAGAGGGCGCGGATCGACTCCATGGCATCGACCCACGCGGTTGGGGACTGGGCACGCTCTGCGGCGAGACGCGCGACGGCTCGTGGGGTGGTGGGTGACTCGAAGGCGTCCAGTGCCCACAGCAGACTGCGTCCGTGCGCCACCCCGCCGGTTCCGGTGGTCACCGACTGCCACGAGTCCGGATGAAGTTCGACCGTGAGTTCCGCTGCGCGTTGCAGCATCTGATCGGGGTCCATGGTGGTGCGCATCGTGTCAGGACCCGCCCTGGATCCGATTCACCACCTCGTCCAGGGTCCAGTCGCCAGGGGGCCGTTGCAGAACCCACACGGGGGTCGCCCCGGCCAAGCTCGTCATCAGGTCGAAGTAGCGCTGGGGGCCCAGGACGATCGGGGCGATCCCGTCGCGCGAGGTGTGGGCCAGCAGTGATGCCACCCGCGCGGTCCCGCGCGCCTCGGTGAGGGTGACGCGGTCGACATCGTCGGTCGGTGCCAGGACGACGATGCGGTCCAACCGGTGGAGCCGCATCGGGGGGTCCTCGGGCCGGAAGGCCGCCTTGGTACGGCCCCCGGCGAGCAGAGGCAGGTCGTCGAAGTCCATGCCCAGGGCCTCGGTCGCGTCGGGGAGCAGATGGACATTCCGCGAGTACGGGCGCATCCACGCGCCGTCGTCCTTCAGGTCCAGCAGGGTGACGTCGTCCACCAGCAGCTGGTGGCCCGCCTGACGCAACGCCATCGAGGTCGTGGACTTCCCGGCACCGCGATGGCCGGCCAGCGCAACGACCTCGTCACCGATGCGGATTGTGGCCGCGTGCAGCGACAGGTCACCGCGCTGCAACGAGGCCAACGTCACCGCCCACCCGTGCAGCAGCCAACTCGGGTCGCCGTCGTCGTCGGTGTCATCCCACTGGACGGTCACGTCACGGCCGCCTCGGACCCACAGCCCTGCCCCGCCGCCGAACTGGACGAGCGCCTCGTCGGGGTTGACCTGGATCCACCGGCGCGGACGCTGCGCGTCCGGGATCTCATCGGGCACCTCTCCGCGTTCCACGGACAGGCCCAACTCCGGAGGAAGATGCCACCAGGGGTTGGCGTCCTGGCGGCGACGCGACTCGCGGGTCGCCGCCAGACTGCGGCGCACCTCGCCGGATGTCGTGAGTTCGTATCCGAGGCGGCTCATGGTGTCCGCATGGTCAGCTTCGACGGCGGCCACCAGGCCTTCGGGCAACTCATCGCGCCAGCCCTGCGCTCGGCCGCTGCGGAAGAAGGACCGGGTCTTCGGACTGGTCTCCCGGAACCCCCGCTCTCGTTCCGACTCCTGGAGACGCTCGAAGCGGGCCTGCTCGACAGCGGAGGACAGTTCGTCGTCGGAACAGTCGAGACCCACGCTGCGGAACACCGGGCCGAGGGTGGCTACGGCATCCGCCTGAAGATCCTCGTACCGGACGGTCAGGACGGGGAAGGGTATGTCCGGGGACAGCCAGCTGGCGGCGTGTGACGACCACGATCCCCACGGCTGACCGGTCTGCAGACGCGCGGGACTGGTGGTCGCGTCGTCTCCGTGGCGTCGTCCGAGGGCGTCGACGGCCTCTCGCAGGTCAACCCCGAAGAACGGGGCGTAGGAGCAGGCCACATCACGGGGGTCCCGCACCACCAGGATGGCCGCTCGGGTGGCCTCGACGGGGAACGGTTCGGCCCCCGGGCGCCCGGCTCGCCACACCTCGTGGGTCTTGCGAACGATGGGCGTGGTCGGCTCGTCGTCCTGTACCGTTCCGCTGTTCCGGATCAACTGGTCGCGCACGACATCCACTTCTGCCCGCTGCAGCCACCGCGCGTCCAATCCCCAGAGCGGCAGGGCGCCACCGACGTGGTTGGGCTGCGAGCCGGACCCGAGCTGGTTGACCGCGAACAGGGCCCGGTGGGTGCCGAGGGCCGTGATGATGGCGCGCATCCAGGTGTTACCGGACTTCGGGTACGACGCCAGCCACACAGTGCGTCCCGGTCCGGGGGGGATCTCCATCCCGTCGCGGTCCTCGGTCGTGGGTCTGCCCGGTGTGATCATGTCCGTCATCGATCCGCCTGGACCGTGGTACCCCACCACTGCACCAACTGGTCTGCTTCGTCGGGCAGCTGTTCCCCATCGCCGGACAGGGACAGTCGGGCCATGGGCAACGCGGACAGCCGCAGATGCTCCGCCATGACCTCGGCGGGATCGGTATCGGTGTCCTGATCCGCCTGGTTCGCGTGACCGGACAGCACCCCCCCGAAGCACAGGGAGGCGGCCACCTCGAAACGGTGATGGCCGCTCAGGGGCTGCAGCGGCTGGTCGTCGGGACGGGCCCGGTGCACCTGCACCACCGCACGGATCCGGACGGGCTCGGTCGTACGGGCCACGTCCACGGCGAGGGTGTCGGTGTCCCCCCGGACCGGTCGGCCGTCCCAGCCCGCCTTCTTCGCCCGCCGGGCGGACAGCAGGATCGGCGCTGCCACCGGGTGAGCCATCAGGTCGCCGTGCACCCACTGCGCGGGCGTGTACCTGTCGGACAGGAACGAACAGCCGAGATCGGACAGGGCCGGCAGCAGGCGACCGAACTCGTGCAGGTCACCGGTCACCAGCAGGGCACCCGAGGCCGCATCAGGGGTGACGCAGCCACCGTGCAGCAGGAGGAACCCACGCCGAGCCCATGAGAGCGGCTCACCCCAGCCGTAGGTGAGTGCGGCGCTGCGGCGCTCGACGGTATCGGCGGAGTCGGTGGTCGACTCGTCGGGCTGTACCGTGATCGAGCCGTCCGCTGAGACGGTCACGGATCCGAGGCCGGGAAACACCCCGGTCCAGGACTCACCGCCGGTGTCCAGCGCGATGGCGGCTCCGGCCGGATGGGTCACCGGGCCAGGGTAACCCCGGCTTCGCGACGGATGAGGTCCCCGACCGGCGCCCGATGCGCAGGAGTTGTCAACCGGTGATGTCGACTCGCTGAGTGGTCGGCCCTCGGCCACCTGCGCTGCTGAGGAGTCAAGATCCTCCGCCGCGTGACCAGATGAGTGGTCAGGTGATCCGCCAGGGCGCTCGTTCTTCGTGACCGGGACCACGGCACGATGTCCGTCGGCACCGGACACATCCGCTGTGAACCGGGGGCGCCTATCCTGAGCGCGTGGACCGAGCTCGCCGCAGTGCCTGGTCCGACCTGCGTGCACTGGTCGGGGCGGCCTGGCGGCTGGATTCCCGGGGGGTACTCCTGCAAGTGGGGCTACTCCTCGTCACCGGTCTGACCGGGGGGGTGTCTCTCCTGCTGCTCGTACCGATCGTGGACTCGATCGCGGATCCCACGGGGGCCATCGAGGTTCCCGGGATGGGCCAGGTGTCGACCGGTGGAACGCCGTTGCCGGTGCTGCTGGCCGCCTTTGTCCTCCTGACGCTGATCTCGGCGTTGGCCACCCGGGCGTCGGCGATCAACTCGACGGCGCTGCAGCAGCAGATCGTCGATCGGATGCGCCAGTCCGCCTTCGAGGCCATCCTCGCTGCTCGGTGGACGTTCGTGCTGGCACGCCGACGCAGCGATATCGTCGAGGTGGTCACCACCGGCGCCGCCCGGTGCGGCATGGCCTTCCAGCAACTGCTGAGTTCGGCGGTGACAGCCGTCATCGCCCTGGCAACCGCGGCCGTGGCCCTGTGGGTGTCACCTCTCGTCGCGGCAGTGTCGATCGTCGGGGTGCTTCTGCTGGGTGGTCTGCTGGCCACCAATCTCTGGGGCGCGCGCCGGTTGGGCCGCGACTTCGGTCGGGAGAATCGGAACCTGCAGGCCGTCATGACCGACTCCATGGACTCACTGCGCCTCGTCCGCGCACACGGTGCCGACAAGGTGTGGGCCGATCGTCTCGGTGCAGCGTTCACCACCACCCGGGCCGTCCAGGTGGCCAGTACACGGCGCAACGCGAACGTCGCGGCGCTCAGTTCGGTCGGGCTGGCCGCGTGCGCGTCCGCGCTCGTACTCATCGCGGTGTGGGCACAGGTACCCCCCACGTCGATCGTCGTCATCCTGATCCTCGTTGCGCGGCTGGCGCGCAACATCCAGTCGCTGGCGCAGAGCGGGGCGCTCCTGGCCAACGCCCTGCCGGCGGTGGGCGACCTCACCGAACTGACTCGTGAGGCCCAGGAGGAGCGGGAGATTCCGCCGGGTCGCGGCACGACTGAACTCGCCCTGGGCGACTCGGGCCCGCTGCTGGAGTTCCACCGGGTCGCCTTCACGTATCCGAACAGCGACGCGGGTCTGGACGGCGTCGACTTCGCCGTGGCGCGCGGTGACATCACCGTACTGACCGGACCCTCGGGGGCCGGGAAATCCACCTGCGCCGACCTGGCGCTGGGACTGCTCACGCCGTCGCGTGGCGACGTCCTCGTCGCCGGCCGACCGCTGTCCCCGGAGGATCTGCCGGCGTGGCGGTCTCACGTTGCCTATGTCCCGCAGGAGACGGTGCTGATTCCTGCGACGTTGCGGGAGAACCTGGTCTGGTCGGTCCAGCGATCGGTCAGCGACGACGAGTGCTGGACCGCCCTCGACCGCGCTGCGGCCGGCTTCGCGCGGCAGTTGCCCGACGGCCTCGACACCGTCCTGGGCGACCGGGGCCTGCGGCTGTCCGGGGGGGAGCGCCAGCGGATCGCGATCGCCCGCGCCCTGCTGCGGCAACCGGCCCTGCTCGTCCTCGATGAGGCGACGTCCTCGCTGGATGACGCCACCGAGGCCGCCGTCATCGACCTCATGGACTCACTTGCTCCTGACATCACCGTGCTGGTGGTCGCTCACCGGCGGTCCACGGTCGAGTCAGCGCATCATGTCGTGCGCATCCAGGACGGTCGCACCCTGCCGCACGACGTGAGTGTCCGCTCGCGCGTCCCGGCCCTTCCTGACGAATGAAGGTGGCTGTGCCGACTGGAAGCAGTCCTGTCAAGACTTCCGGACGCATCGGTGCTGCTGTCGGACCCCGGGGGCAGGATTTCCCCA
>CAIWTL010000558.1 GCA_903915555.1 uncultured Micrococcales bacterium
CATCGACGGCCAGCCCATCGATTCGAAGGCCGAGCGCGCCGTGCGCGCCCAATTGATATCGCTGCTGCCGGGGGATGACGCACCCGACCAGGCTGACACCGCCGAGCAGGTGTGGCTGCTCGAAGGCCGCGTGCTGCGCGCGCAATACGAGGAGCTGCTGCGCCTGCGCGACGAGGAGGGCATGTCCGACGCCCTGGTGCGGCCCGTCATGCAGGCCCTCGACGTGCAGTCCGCGGCGCACAAGGGCCGTGCGCGCCCCTCAGGTACGACCTAGCCGCTCCTGCGCCGAGCCCAATGCGTCGGCCTCCGCCGTCGCAGCACGGACGCCAAAGATGTCTAGGGTCGATACTGAGGAATGAGCAGATTCGGTATGTCAATGGTCGACGGCAAATAGCCCAGAGCGATCATCTTGTTGACCGGGCCCGCGATGCTCACGCGCGTCACCCGTAACGGAAAGTACATCGGATTTGCCGACCTGGCATTCGCCCTCGTCGCCCCGGTGATCTTCGTGCTCGCGATGACTGCTTTTGCCATCTTCTTCGTGGACGTCATAACCGCTTGATGTACCTCGTAAAGCGACTTTTGAAATTTCCTGACAACCTCAGGGTTCTCTTCCAAGAATGATGCCGTGGTCACCCACATGCCAACGACGGCTGTGCCTGTGAAGAACGTAACCCCTGGATTGCCTAGATTCACGAAACCTGACGTCGAGCACTGCTGCGAGTAAGGCTCGTCAAGAAATCCAGCATCGATCGTGCCGCTCTGAAGCGCCGGTATGACCTGGGCGAAAGGCATCTCCACCCAGGTGATGGACGTCGGATCTCCGCCTGCTGACTTCACGGCGTTGGCAATGAGAATCTCTCCCTGCTGGCCTCTGGCCACAACCCCAACTTTCTTACCGGCCAGAGACGACCAGGAGTTGACACCACTCGCGGCATTGGCGCACACGGATGCATGACCAATCTTCGTGGCAGCAGACGCATCTGTCTGCGCGTTTGCCAGGTCCTTCGCACTCGCCAGGCCGCTCCCCGGAGCAACTATCCTTAGCGGCGCGCTTGCCTTTGCGTACGAGTTAATGATCGGTATCAGCGGCATGTAGGCGAACTGAACCTCTCCCGCTGTCAAAGCTCCCAGGACCAACGGGGGATTGGGAAGTACGGAGACAGACTCGACCGAAATGCCATTTCGCTCAAAGACCCCCGAGTCGATGCCCCATTGGAAAGCACCCATGGACTGAACGGGGATGACACCTACGTTCACGGGGGTGGACTGGGGCTCGGGTGCCGCTTGCGCTGGAGTCAGCACGAGCATGAGCACTGAGAACGACAGCACCATGAGAGAGGCAATGCTCAACGTTCTCTTCATGCGGCAAACCTTTCGTTCGTCTTGCGCGGACTCGCGACGTTAGCACTGGCGCGCACCTGGCCTAACCCTGAAGCGTTCGAGCACCACCTCCAACGCCCCCCCGGCTTGCGTGGCCTGGGGCTCCCGCCCCTCACAGTGAACTGACATAATGTGCATTATCGGCGTTCTGCCGACACCCATCAGCCCCTCAAGGCCTCGGCCAGCTCCGCGAACTCATCGGTCAGGACGGCCATGTCCTCCGGGGTGTGCGCCAAGGACACGAGCCATTGCTCGTCGAGCCCGGGCGGGGTGAGCACGCCGCGGTTGACGCCCCACAGCCAGCTGAGCTCGGCGGCGCCGAAGTCGGTGCGCTTGTAGTCGCGGTAGTTGCGCACGGGGGTCGCCGACCAGGTGATCGCGCCCTTGACCCCGAACCCGACCGTGTGGGCCGGCAGGCTGTAGCGACGGATGATGTCGTCGGATGCCGCCAGGGCGATGTCGTTGACCTCCTCGGCCCGGGCCAGCGCAGCCTCGGTGCAGACCTCGTCGACCGCTGCCGCCGCGGCCA
>CAIWTL010000559.1 GCA_903915555.1 uncultured Micrococcales bacterium
CCTTCCGACTGAACTCCCGGGGAATGGCGGTCGATGACGTCACGGGATACGCCCCTGGCCTGGGTCGCTACCGCGCGCAACTGCTGTCCGCGGCCGGTGCCCCCGTGGCGACATCCCCCATCGCGTCGGTCATCTGGTCCTGACGCCGGAGGGCTCCGTCTGGCACGCGCGGGCGACGTGTGGCACGGTCGGGTCAGGAGTCACCGGTCGGTCGCCGTCCGCGGCGGCCGTTCCCTGAATCCGTCGACATCCCCGTCGATGCGTTGTCGACCGACGACGGCGCCGAGTTCGCAAGGAGCCCTGATGAGATCGGAACGAGCCCCACGAATCGCCGCGGCCGGTGCCGTCCTGAGCGTAGGCCTCCTCGTCGCGGCCGGCGTCGCGCCGGCCGCTGCCGCCAAGACGATCGACGTCACGTCACCGGCCAGCGACCCGCTGTCCTACCGCGGCATCCCGGCCACCCTCAAGCCGGGCAAGTACACGTTCCGCTACACCAACCGAACCGGGATGTCCCACGACCTCAAGGTCGGTTCGAAGAAGACACCGCTGTTCAGCGCAGGCACCAGGTCGTTCACAGTCACGCTGCGCAAGGGAACCGTGAAGTACCTGTGCACCGTACCGGGCCACGCCGCCGCCGGGATGAGCGGAACCATCCTCGTCCGCTGATCACCGCCACGCTCCCCCGCCGTTGCGGGTCGTCAGGCGGGCACCCAGGATGCGGGACGCTTCTGCAGCAGTGCGGTCATTCCCTCGACGGCCTCGTCGGAGCGGAAGAACTGGCCGGACAGTTCCGCGGTCCAGGCGAATCCGTCGGATCGGCTCATACCGGGCACGCGTCGGAGGAGTTCCTTGGTGCCCGCGAGGGCCGCCGGGCCGCCCTTCTGCAACTGCTCCACCCAGCCCCGCACCACACCGTCGAGACCGTCCTCGGGCGCCACTGCCGTGACCATCCCCGCCTCCTTGACCCGCTGCGCCGAGACCCGCTCGCCGGTGAGGAAGAGCTCCGCGGCATCGGTCGGGTGCAGTTTGGGCAGGCACACCACGGAGATGACGGCCGGGGTGAGGCCGAGTCGCACCTCGCTGAACGCGAAGCGGACGTGCTCGGCCGCGACCGCGAGGTCGCACGCGGCGACGAGTCCGTTGCCACCGCCGAAGACGTTGCCCTGGACGCGCGCGATGGTGGGCTTCGGGTGGTCCTGGATCTCGCCGAGCAGCGCCCCCATCGCCTCGGGACCGGCGGCAGCGAAGCCCGCGGGGTCCCCGCTGAGCGCCGCCTTGAGGTCGGCTCCCGCGCTGAAGGTGTCACCCGTGCCGGTGAGGACGACGACCCGCACGGCGTCGTCGGCCGCGGTGGCGGCCAGCGCGTCGCGCAACAGCGTCATCGACGCCGGGTCGAGGGCGTTGCGCGCCTGTGGGCGGTTGAACGTGATGGTGGCGACGCCGTCCGCGATGTCGACCAGGACGGGCGGCGGAGCGTCGGACGCAGCGCTGTTGTCGCTCACTTCTTCCCCATCCCCTCGAGCAGGGAGATGATGCGCAGCATGACCTCGTCGGCGCCGCCCCCGATGGCGATGAGGCGCACGTCGCGCATGTATCGGGCCGGCCAGTTCTCCTCCGCATAGCCCATGCCCCCGTGGTACTGCACGACCGCGTCGGCGACCTGTCGGGCGAGTTTGCCGACCTTCAGTTTGGCGATGGTCGCCTCCCGGGTGACGTTCTCGCCGTTGGTGAAGCGCCGGGCGGCCTCCCGGTTGTAGACGATGAGCATGTCCACCTCGGCGATGAGTTCGGCGAGGTTGTACTGCAGGTACTGGTTGGCCAGCAGGGGCTTCCCGAAAGCCTCGCGGACGCGCAGATACTCGATGGTCCGCTCGAGCGCCCGGCGCGCACCCATCGCCGCCATGTAGGAGCCGACGAGGCGCTCGTCCTGGAACTGCATCATCTGCTGCTGGAAGCCGGTACCGACCTCGCCGATGGTGTTGCTCACGGGTACACGGACGTCCTCGAAGACGAGTTCGGCCGTGTCGGAGGAGTGGTTGCCCATCTTCTCGATCTTGCG
>CAIWTL010000560.1 GCA_903915555.1 uncultured Micrococcales bacterium
ATCTGGCGAAGGCATGGGAGACGGTCCTGTCGTCCCGGCGGGTCACGGTCAGCATCACCGAACCCGAGAGCACCCCGGATCTCTCCGAGGTGCTCGACCCGTCGGATCTCGAGCGGCGGGTCGCCCCCGGCGTCGAACTGGTCCTTCTCGACGCCGAGCAGGCCGTCCTGCTGGGGGTGCCCCCGGACGAGTTCTCCGTGCGTACGCCCGGTGGTCTGGTCGAGATCGGCCGCCTCACCACCGCGACGCGAACAGCCACGATCCTCGGCGCCCACCAGGTGATGGAGGCGCCCATGCGCGAGGGCGCCGACCGAGAGGCCGAATGGGCCGAGAGATGGGGCCCCCTTGCTGCGTCGACGACGCCGATCGTCATCTACGACAAATACGTCGGGATGCAGACCGCCCGCCGGTACATCTACGGGCACGACTTCGGCGACGGTCTGACGTGGCTGTTGACGCGGATCAGCGCGATCCCCGAACGGCGCGTGCGCATCATCACCGCCATCCCCTCGCCGAAGCCCGGCAAGGAGCGCATCGACGAGCGCGTGATCGCCGCGGGGATACTGGCCCTCAAGGACAGCCTCGATCGGGGGATCGGCATCGACTTGGTGCTCGTCCCCGAGCGGCAACGGGTCGGGGAGCGGCGCACGGTGGAGCGGTTCGGGCACGACCGGCACATCCGCTTCGGCGAACGCGCCGTCCTCGCCCTCGGCCTCGGCGTCCAGTCGTTCGAGCATCCGAAGTTCCGGGAGACAATAACCGTGGCCCGGTTGCCGGTCGCGGACGCCAAGGATCGTGAGGAGCGGGCCGCCAAGGCTGCGGTGCGACCACCGCGGGGAGGATGGTTGGCATGGGCGCGCTCCTTGCAGTCGCCGCCGGACTAGCTGCTGGGACTCTCCTGGCACCCACCGTCCCGGCAGTGGACCCACCCGTGGATCCGGCCGTGGGACGGCTCTCCGAACGACGGCTGGCGGCCGCGGTCCTGTTCGGGTGCGCCGACTCCCGTGACACCACCTCCCAGGTGCAGATGGCCCGCGCGGGGGTGGCGGGCATCACCTTGCTGGGCAGCACCCCGCCGGCCGACCTGCGGGCGCGCCTCGCACGCGTGCACCGCGCGGCGCCGCACGCCGTGACCATCGCCTCGGACGAGGAGGGCGGTACCGTCCAACGCTTGGCTCCTCTGCTGGGCCGGTTGCCCAGCGCCGCCACGATGGGACGGTGGCCCCAGACCCGCCTCGAGCGCACGGCCGCCTCCTACGCACGCCGGATGTCGGGCGTCGGTGTCGACATGAGTCTCGCGCCCGTGGCGGACCTCGACACCACTGGCGGCTACATCGCCTCCTTAGGGCGCGGCTTCTCGTCACACCCCCGGGCCGTGGGCCGCGACGTCACGACCTGGTCGCGGGCGACGGAGTCGGCGGGAGTCGTCCCCGTCGTCAAACACTGGCCCGGTCACGGCAGCGCGGGTGACACCCATCAGCGCGCCGCACGGGTACCGCGGCTGTCGGTGCTCGAAAGACGGGACATGGTTCCATTCCGGATGGCCATGCGTGCAGGCGCACCCGTGGTCATGGTCGGGCACCTCCAGGCGCGGGGGCTGACGAAGCGCGGGGTTCCGGCGTCGCAGTCCCGACACGCGCTGCGCATCCTGCGTGAACAGGCGGGTCCGGACACGGTGATCGTGACCGACTCGCTCTCCATGGCAGCCTCTTCGTCGGCGCGGGGACTGAGCGAGCCAGAGGCTGTCATCTCGGCGCTGCGGGCCGGGGCGGACTGGGCCATGATCTGCACGGAGCGGATGCCCCGCATCGTGAAGGCCGTGACCCGGGCGCTGCGCAGCGGTGTGCTGCCGCGCAGTGCCCTCGAGGTGTCCGCGACGCGGATCCGCGACCTTCAGCCCTGACGGTCTGGGCGCCGATGGCGTCAGGCCAGGGCGCGGACGACCCGGCTCGGACTGGGACGACCGAGCTGTTCGGCCAGCCACGCGCTCGTGCCCACCAACTCCCGGAGGTCGACGCCGGTGCGTACGCCGAGTCCGTCCAACATCCAGACGAGATCCTCGGTCGCCAGGTTGCCCGTGGCGGACTCCGCGTACGGACAGCCACCCAGGCCACCGGCACTGGAGTCGACGGTGGTGACCCCGGACTGGAGCGCTGCCAGCGTGTTGGCGAGGGCCTGCCCGTAGGTGTCGTGGAAGTGCACGCCGATGCCGTCCAGGGGAATCCCGTTGGCCACGAGGTCTGCGATCAGGACGATCACCTGGCCGGGGGTGGCGACGCCGATGGTGTCGCCGAGGCTCACGGAGTCGCAGCCGATGTCGATCAGTTCCCGGCAGACCGCGACCACCTGATGCCGCGGGACTCGGCCCTCCCACGGATCCCCGAAGCACATGCTCACGTAACCGCGCACCGACATGCCGGAGTCGCGCGCCCCTTCGACGACGGGGCGGAACATCTGCATCTGGGTGTCGAGGGAGCGGTTGAGGTTCCGCTGCGCGAACGTCTCGGTGGCACTCGCGAAGACCGCGATGTCACCGACGCCCGCGTCGATGGCACGGGCGAGGCCACGCTCGTTCGGGACGAGTACCGGATAGCGCACACCGGGCGCATGGTCGACACCGGTCACGACCTCGAGTGCGTCGGCGAGTTGCGGCACCCAGTCGGGCCGGACGAACGACGACACCTCCACCACAGGCAGCCCTGCTGCGGCGAGCCGTTCGACGAACTCGATCTTGACCTCGGTGGGGACCACAGCTGCCTCGTTCTGCAGTCCGTCGCGGGCGCCCACCTCCCAGATCGTGACCTCGGCCGGCAAGCCGGGCAACGGCACGACATCGGGCAGCCCGGAGTCGTCACTCACCGGGGTCCTCCGTCGTCACCGGCTCCAGCGTGACGAGGACTTCATCCATCCCCACCTGCGCTCCCACGGCCACGGCCACATGGGTGACGACGGCGTCGGCGGGCGCCACCAGGGTGTGTTCCATCTTCATCGCCTCGACGGTGGCGAGAGGCTGCCCCGCGGTCACCGCGTCTCCGACGGACACGGCAACGGCGATGACGCTGCCCGGCATCGGGCTGTGGACTGCGCCGACCCCGGTCTCCGACGCCTGGGATCGCTCGGCCTGCAATCTGTCGACCTCGGTGAACCGGCGGATGGCGCCACCACCGGCGAGCCACACGTCGTGGTCCTCGCGGGCGGTTCGGTAGCGCCGGGTCTCGCCCGCGAAGGTGACCTCGAGGTCGCCGCCCACCCATCGTCCCGACGCGGCGACCGGTTCGCCGCCATCGATGGTGACGAGTGCGGCGTCCACCGGCCCGGCCACGGTGACCAGACGCGTCGCCGTCGGGGTGCGCAGTGAGATCGCAGCGGGGGCGGGCGGGGCGGACGCCCGCCAACCGTCGGCGGTGGTCCACGAGTCACGGTCTCCCGCCGGCTGCAGACCGAGGGCCCACGCCAAGCCCGCGGCGGCAACGACGTGATCGTCGGGATCGGGGTCCGCGGCGATCTCGGGCCGCTCGTCGATGAGTCCCGTGTGCAGATGGCCCTTGCGCACCTCGGGCAGGTCGAGCAGTCGCTGCAGGAAGCCGGTGTTGGTGGTGACGCCGAGGTAGGAGACTCCGGCCAGGGCGCCCCGGAGTCGCTCCACGGCGGTGTCGCGGTCGTCCCCCCCGGCGATCACCTTGGCGATCATCGGGTCGTAGTCGGCCGTGACGTGTTGCCCGGAGCGGACACCGGAGTCGACACGGACAGGCACCTTCTCGTCGACGGCCAGGAGAGTTCCGGTGCTGGGGAGGAATTCCCGCGCCGGATCCTCGGCGTACACCCGGGCCTCGATGGCGTGGCCGCGCAGCGACACCGGGGTGTCGGGGAGACGCTCCCCCGCTGCTATGCGCACCTGCCATTCCACGAGGTCCCATCCCGTCACGATCTCCGTGACCGGGTGCTCGACCTGGAGGCGCGTGTTCATCTCCAGGAAGTAGAACGAGTCCGGGTCGGCACCGTCCACGATGAACTCCACCGTGCCCGCGCCCACGTAACCGCAGGACCGTGCTGCGTCGATGGCCGCGCCACCGAGTCGCTCCCGGACCTCGTCGGAGACGAAGGGTGACGGCGCCTCCTCGATCACCTTCTGGTGCCGGCGCTGCAGGCTGCACTCCCGCTCACCGAGGTGGATGATCCCGCCGTGCTCGTCAGCGAGGACCTGAACCTCGATGTGGCGGGGGCTGTCGATGTACCGCTCGACGAGCAGGCGGTCATCGCCGAACGACTTGCGGGCCTCGCGTCGGGCCGCGGCGATCTCCGCCGGGACGTCGGCGCCCTCCCGCAGAACCCGCATTCCCTTGCCCCCGCCGCCGGCCGACGGTTTGAGCATGGTGGGGTAGCCCACCTCGACCACGGCCGCGGCCACGGCCTCGTCGTCCATCCGGGGGTCGTGACGACCCGGCACCACGGGGACGCCGGCAGCCGCGACCCGCGTCTTGGCGGCGATCTTGTCCCCCATGCCGGAGATGGCTGCCACGGGGGGGCCGATGAACGTGATGCCCGCTGCGGCACACGCCTGGGCGAAGGCCGGGTTCTCGCTGAGGAAGCCGTAGCCGGGGTGGATGGCCTGGGCGCCGGTGCGGCGGGCCGCTGCGATGACCGCCTCGATGTCGAGGTAGGAGGAGACCGCGGGAGGCGGTCCGATCCGCACGGCCTCGTCGGCCTCCAGCACGTGGCGGGCACCGGCGTCGGCGTCGCTGTAGACGGCCACCGTTCGGATCCCCATTCCCCGGAGGGTGCGCATGACGCGGACGGCGATCTCACCCCGGTTGGCCACGAGGACGGTGTCGAACATGGTTCCCCTCACATCCGGAAGACGCCGCGCGAGATGGGACCGAGCGGTGCGAGGGCGCACGCGCCCAGCGCCATGCCCACGACCCGGCGGGTGTCGAGGGGGTCGATGACCCCGTCGTCCCACAGTCGGGCGGTGGCGTAGTAGGGGCTCCCCTTCTCCTCGTATGCGCGCCGGATCGGGTCAGTGAACTCGGCCTCGTCGGCCGCGGACCACTCCTCGCCCCGCGATTCCAGTTGCTCGCGCCGAACGGTGGCCAGCACGGAGGCCGCCTGCTCACCCCCCATGACGGAGATGCGGGCGTTCGGCCACATCCACAGGAAGCGGGGCGAGTAGGCCCGACCACACATGGAGTAGTTCCCGGCACCGAACGAGCCACCGATGACGACGGTGAGCTTGGGAACCCGAGCACACGCCACCGCGGTCACCATCTTGGCGCCGTTCTTGGCGATGCCCCCGGCCTCGTAGTCGCGCCCGACCATGAAACCGCTGATGTTCTGCAGGAACAGCAGGGGTACCCGTCGCTGGTCACACAACTCGATGAAGTGGGCTCCCTTCAGGGCCGACTCCGAGAAGAGCACGCCGTTGTTCGCCACGATCCCGACGGGCTGCCCCATGATGCGGGCGAAACCGGTCACCAGTGTCGTGCCGTAGTCGGCCTTGAACTCGGTGAACTCGCTGCCGTCCACGAGGCGCATGATCACCTCGCGCACGTCGTAGGGCGTGCGGGTGTCCGTGGGGATCACCGAGTAGAGGCTCTCGGGGTCGACCTTCGGCTCGACCGGTTCGATGACCCGCCACGGCGGGTCCCCGGACGGGGGGAAGGTCGCGACGATGTCCCGGACGATCTGCAGTGCGTGGGCGTCGTCGTCGGCGAGATGATCGGTCACGCCCGACACCCGGGAGTGGAGGTCTCCGCCACCCAGTTCCTCCGCCGTGACGACCTCGCCGGTGGCCGCGCGGACGAGCGGCGGACCGCCGAGGAAGATCGTTCCCTGATCCTTGACGATGACGGCTTCATCGCTCATGGCCGGCACGTAGGCCCCACCGGCGGTGCAGGAGCCCATGACAGCGGCGATCTGCGGGACCTCGAGGGCCGAGAGTTGCGCCTGGTTGTAGAAGATGCGACCGAAGTGGTCCCGGTCGGGGAAGACCTCGTCCTGCATCGGCAGGAATGCGCCACCGGAGTCGACGAGCGCGATGCACGGCAATCGGTTCTGCGCGGCGATCTCCTGCGCACGCAGGTGCTTCTTCACCGTCATCGGGTAGTACGTCCCCCCCTTCACGGTGGCGTCATTGGCGATGATCATGCACAGCCGTCCGCTCACCCTCCCGATGCCGGTGATGATGCCCGCGGCCGGGGCCTCGTCGTCGTACAT
>CAIWTL010000561.1 GCA_903915555.1 uncultured Micrococcales bacterium
CGCACATGATCCACCGAGCCTTTCGGGAGATGTTGGGCGACACAGCCACGCAGATGGGATCGGAGAACGCGCCCGGTCGGCTCCGGTTCGACTTCCCCAGCCCGTCCGCGGTGCCCGAGAGTGTCCTGTCGGACGCCGAGGCACTCGTGAACGACGTCCTGCAGGACGACCTGCGCGTGACCGCTCAGGTGATGCCGCAGGCGGACGCCGTCGCCATGGGAGCCATGGCCCTGTTCGGCGAGAAGTACGGCGAGGAAGTGCGGGTGGTGTCGGTCGGAGACTGGGCACACGAACTGTGCGGCGGGACCCACGCGGCCCGCAGCGGCCAACTCGGTGTCGTCAAGTTCCTGTCGGAGTCGTCCATCGGGGCGGGAGTCCGACGCGTCGAGGCGCTCGTCGGGGCCGACGCCTACCGCTTCCTCGCCCGCGAGCATCACCTCGTGTCGCAACTGTCGCAGCTCACGAAGGTGCGGCCCGAGGAACTGCCGGACCGGGTCGAGAACCTCATGACTCGCCTCAAGGAGGCCGAGAAGGAGTTGGAGCGCATCCGCAGCGGGCAGTTGATGTCCCAGGTGACCGAGATCATGGGCAGCGGCGAGGACATCGGTCGCTTCCGCCTCTGGACGTTCCGGGCCCCTGACGGCGTCGCCGGTGGAGACCTGCGCCAGATGGTCCTGCGGGGACGCAACATGACCGACCAGAGCCGGCCGGTCGCGCTGCTGGGTGCGTCCGTCGCCGACGGGCGTGTGTCACTCGTCGCCGCCGCGAACGATCGCGCCCGCGAGGCAGGACTGTCCGCGAAGGATCTGCTGGCAGCGGCCGTTCCCGCCGTCGGAGGACGCGGCGGGGGCAAGGACGACATGGCCCAAGGTGGCGGGACGGACGCAGCAGGCCTTCCCGACGCCTTCACCGCTGCGAAGGGGTACGTGGCGGGACTGTCGTGACCGATCAGGAGCGTGGGCGCATGGCCATCGACGTGGGAACCGTTCGCATCGGGGTCGCAGTCGCTGCACCGGGAAGCACGTTGGCCGTGCCGTGCGAGACAGTGGCCGAGGGGCCTGAGGCGATGTCCAGCATCACCGCCATGATCCTGGACCAGCGCCCATCGATCGTCTACGTGGGGGACCCGCTGCGCCTCGATGGCAGCGTCGGGCCCGCCGCCGAGTCGGCCCGATCGTTCGCGCGCGGCCTGACCGCCGCGTTACGCGCCGGGAACCCATCGGTTACCGTCGAGGTCGATGTCAGGATGGTCGACGAGCGACTGACCAGTGCGCAATCGCACAAGCAGATGCGCGCTGCCGGTCGGAACACGAGAAGGTCACGAAGCGTGTTGGATCAGGCTGCTGCAGTAGCGATCCTTCAGAATGCTCTGGACCGTGAGCGAGCCACCGGACAACCCGCCGGAGTACCCGCAGAACAGGACGAGCGATGAGCAACGTCGGACTCCCGATGCAGCAGAGCCCTTCGGGGGGGTCGAAGCAGCCTGGCCGCAAGAACCCCAAGGGGAAGAAGAAGCGGTCGGGGCTGGCCGTCCTGTTCGCGATCATCATCATCGGGGGCCTCGTCGCCGCCGTCGGTGTCGGTGCCTACTGGGCCTACGGCAAGTTCCAGGCGGCCCAACCGGCTGCCGACTATCCGGGACCGGGGTCCGGTGAGGTCGTCATCGAGGTCCAGGAGGGGCAGACGCTCACCGACATCGGAGCCACCCTGCAGAAGGCCGATGTCGTCGCCTCGACGCAGGCGTTCACCGAGGCAGCCACCGCCAACAAGGACGCCACATCCATCACCCCCGGTGCCTACCTGATGCTGCAGCAGATGGCGGCTGCGGATGCCGTGGATCGCCTTCTCGACCCCTCGTCGCGGAACGAGAACACGGTCACCATCTCCGAGGGGCTGCGCACGTCGCAGGTGATCGAGACCCTGAGCGCCTCCACCGGCATCAAGGTCAAGGAGTTCCAGGCGGTACTCGATTCCCCGAGCAGGCTCCCCCTGCCGACATGGGCCAAGGGGTCGGGGCCCGCGCGGACGGAAGGATTCCTGTACCCGGCCACGTACCAGTTCGAGAAGGACGCGACCGCCGACGACATCCTCAACGCCATGGTCGCCAAGTTCACCGAGGTCACCGATGCCATGGACTTCGAAGCGCGCTCCAAGAAGCTGGGATACACGCCGTACGAGGTGCTGAACGTCGCGTCGCTGATCCAGGCCGAGGCCCACGAGGATGACTTCAACAAGGTCTCCCGGGTGATCTACAACCGCCTCGAACCCGAGACGTGGGGCGAGACCTACGGCTACTTGGGTCTCGATGCCACGCTCAACTACGCGCTCGAACAGTTCGAGACGAACATCAGTGAGTCCGATCTGAACTTCGACTCGCCCTACAACACGCGTACCGAACAGCATCAGGGGCTCCCGCCGACGCCCATCAACAACCCCGGCGAGAAGGCCCTCGAGGCGGCCCTCGAACCTGACAATGGCGATTGGCTGTACTACGTGACGGTGAATCTCGACACCGGCGAGACCAAGTTCACCTCGAACTACAACGAATTCCTGAACTACCAGCAGCAGTTGCGCGACTGGGAAGCCGCCAACCCGCAGTGACCCAACGCGCCGCTGTCCTCGGGCACCCGATCGGTCACAGTCTCAGCCCCGTGCTCCATCGGGCTGCCTACGCGGCGCTCGGCCTCGACTGGTCCTACGACGCCGTCGATGTGACCGAGGACGAGGTGGGGGACTTCCTGACGGCGTCGTCCGAGGTGGACGAGTGGGTGGGGTTCTCGGTGACCGCTCCACTGAAAACGGCAGTGATCCCCAGCCTCGCCACCGTCTCGGACCTTGCCACGCGCGTGGGGGCCGTCAACACCATCGTGCACCGGGATGGCGGTGCGATGGATGGGCACAACACCGATGTCGCCGGTATCGTCCGAGCCCTCGCTGAAGTGGGTGCCGCGCAGCCGGGCACTGCCCTGGGGATCGTGGGATCCGGTGGTACGGCGGCTGCTGCCCTGGCCGCCGCCGCCGAGATGTCCGCGCAGCCCATCGCCGTGACTGCCCGGCGCCCTGAGGCGGCGGCCGCCCTCATCGAACGGGTGCAGGTGCCGGCCACCGTCGTCCCACTGGACAGGGTTGGCGAGGTCCTCACCCTGCCACGCGTGATCGTCACGCTGCCCGGCGATGCGGCTGCCTCCCTCGCCACAGCAGTGCCCGAGCATCCGGGGGTACTCCTGGATGTCACCTACCATCCGTGGCCGACAACCCTCGCGGCAGCGTGGCTGGAGCGCGGGGGGGTGGTCGTTCCCGGTCATCGCATGCTGTTGTGGCAGGCCGTCGAACAGGTCCGCCTGATGACCGGGCTCACCCCGCCGGTCGCCGCGATGGAATCGGCCCTCACGGCTGCTCTCGAAGAACGGACCGGCCCAGCCCCCGGCGGCTGAGGATCACCGGGCTGGAGCCGGCCGGACCGGTCCGTGGGTCCGAGATGAGGGACCACCGCGTTCCCACCGGGCAGCCTAGGCTTCGCGACGAGCTCGGCCGTCGCGTCGTCCACAGGGTGGCCATGGGCGTCCGAGGGTGTCACGCTCAAGGATGTCGGCGGTGTGCCGATGCACAGAGCGGACGACAAGGCTCTGATCGCGCAGCACGACCGAGGAGGTGAGATGGCCCAACTCGGCGAAATCCTGCTCAAGGAGAAGGTCATCTCGCGCGCGCAGTTGGAACAGGCTCTCGAGGAGCAGCGGGCGTCCGGGCGGATGCTGGGGCGCATCCTCGTGGATCAGGGCGCGCTCAGCGAGCCGCAGTTGGTGGCCGCGCTGGCGACGCAGATCGGAATGGCGTTCGTCGACCTGGGCGAGATCGTTCTCGACGGGTCGGTGACCGCACTCGTGCCGGGAGCGGTCTGTCGTCGTCACGGAGTGATTCCGATCGGTGTCGAGGACGGTCATCTGATCCTGGCGATGGCCGATCCGGCGAACGTCATCGCCCGTGATGACGTGCGGTCCCTGACGGGGATGGACGTCCGACCCGTCGTGGCGGTGCGCAACGATGTCGTCGCCGCGATCGACCGCGCCTACCGGGCCGACTCCGACCTCGATGACCTGACGACCGCGATCGAGGTGGAGGACGATAAGGCCGACCTCGAGGCTCTGC
>CAIWTL010000562.1 GCA_903915555.1 uncultured Micrococcales bacterium
GATCGGCATGGCCGTCATGGGGTTCGACCGCAACCTGGCTGTAGTCGGCGCTGTCCTCACGGTCGTGGGCATCGACCGCGCGCTCGAGGGTCGCATCGCCAGAGGCGACAACTGACGCAGGAGAAGAGGTGGCGAGTCGGTCTGTAAGCCGGATTCTGTGGTCGGCATCGCTGCCGGCCGGCGACCATCCATCTGGGACCGGTGTTGCCACCGGCCTCATGCGGCCCACCCGCGCACTCGGACGGGCAGTCCTCGATCGTGCGCGCAGGCCCGGTGGACCGGGCCCTCTTGGCCTTGCTCCGGGTGGGGTTTACCGAGCCGACCGGGTCACCCCGGCCGCTGGTGGTCTCTTACACCACCGTTTCACCCTTACCGCCCGAAAGCGGCGGTCTGTTCTCTGTGGCACTGTCCCGCGGGTCACCCCGGGTGGCCGTTGGCCACCACCCTGCCCTGTGGAGTCCGGACTTTCCTCGGCGGTGAACACCGCCGCGGCCGCCCGACCGACTCGCCGATACCACTGTAGTCGCGGGTGGAGTCGATCGGAAACCTCAGCTGACGCGGGAGGTCGCGCAGCGCTCGCCACCACCGAGGCGAGCTGCCGTGGCGCGCGGGGTCGTCACCTTCTTGCGTGTCGTCACCACCAGAGAACCGTCGCGGCGAGTGGTTCCCACACCCTTCTTGACGGTCTTCTTGCCCTGCTTCAGCGAGTAGTTCCATCTCTGGCCGCGCCGTCCGGAGTCGATGGTCAACGTGGTCCGACCACGCCGGCTCGTGGCCACGGTCAACGAGGACGAGCCGTCGCAGTAACCCTCCCGCACGGTTCCGTCGTCATCACCGGACCGATCGTGGGAGTCGTCGTCGCGGTCGTCGTCTTCGGGATCCGCTCCATCGCCCGAGTCGTCGTCGTAGTCGGAGTCGGAGTGGTCGCCGGAGTCGTCGTAGTGATCGTCGGAACCGGCGCCGAAGTCGTCGTGGTGGTCGTCGGCGCCGTCGTCGGAGTCGTCGCGGTCATCATCGCGGTCGTCGTCACGGAGCTGGGCGCCCACCGTGGAGTCACACGTCGCATCGCCAGAGGTGGCGAGCGCGGTGAACAGGTCGTCCGTCGTGCCCGAGGTGCGTGCCGTGATCTCGACCTCACCCTCGCGGTCGGCGCTGGCGGTTCCGGTAGCCAGGGCACCGGACGGTCCGGTCACGGTGTAGGACCACTGCGAGCCGACCGGCACACCGTCGATCTCGAACTCCACCTCGACCCCACCGGATCTGGTGGTCTCACTGCTCAACTCCCAACGGCCCACCCCCGTGCAGGTTCCCCAGGTCTCGCGCTCCGTCCCGTCGTCGGCCGAGGCGGCCCACGGGGTCAGGGGGAGGGCCAGAGCCATGGCGGCTCCGCAGACGAGGGTCGAGCGGCGGATCATGAGTGTCGTGCTCCCAGTTCGGTGATGCCCGGGACGCTACCGGAGTCATGCGTCAAGGCCATGTCAAGCCCACCCGAAGAACAGCAGCGACGTGCCCTACGGATCGGGTCACCGAACCTGCTCCGCATCCTCAGCAGTCTGTGTTGTTCTGTGTGCCGTCGGGCATGACGGTGTTGCAGAACTGGGCGAGGTCGATGTCCCAGCCCTGAGTGGTCGCGCCCGAGAGGTTCGCGCCGTACAAGTAGGCCTGCGAGAGGTCTGCGTTCGAGAGGTTGGCGTTCCGCAAGTTGGCGTAACCCATCTGCGCCAGATGTAGATCCGCATTCGAGAAGTTGGTCCCCTGCAACGTCGCGAAGGGGAACTGCGCGTCACTGAAGATCGCGCTGCTGAGGTTCATGGTGGACAGGTCCGTGTAGCCGTAGTAACAGCCGCTGTAGGAGCCGCCAGCCTGCACGGGGCTGCACCGGGACTGGGCGCTCACGCCACTGCTCGTTACGTCGCCGGCGGAGATCGGATCGGTCTTGGGGAAGGCTCCTGAGCGTGCGACGAATGCCATGCCGTAGAGGCCGTTCCGGCGTTTGACGCGCTGACTGGCGGAGATCCCGACGCCGTCGGAGTCCATGATGAGTCGCTTCTGGGTGCGGGTCAGCGAGAAGGTGTAATGGCGCCCGGGCCGGTCTGCGGAGGCGCTCAACCCTGTGCGGAGCAGGGGTGTCCCCTTACTGCCTCTCGTGGCGACCAACGACACCCGCAGCGCGTTCTTGCCACTCGTGCGCAGGTGATGCCTGTTCCAGTCGATGGTGGCGCCGAAGGCCCGCTTCGAGTGCCATCCGATGTCGCTGATGGTGATCGCGCGATTCTCGCCGCGGCCGGTCTCCTGCGCCGAGACTGCGGTCCCCGACAGCACCAGACCGAAAGCGATGGCCACGATGGGCAGTCGGCGGGATGTCCTCATGGCTGGTCTCCGATCGATCGTGGCCACCGGCGGTCGGTCACGACACTGGTGGGTGTGCCGAATGCTATGACGGATTCGGGTGGGCATCGGTTCCGGCCGGCGTGACCCGCACCGGAACCGACTTGAACGCGGGGGTGCGGGACTGCGGGTCGAGAACCCGGTCGACCAGGGCATTCGCCTCCGGGTAGTACATGGCGGCGGACCCGGCGCTGATGTCGATGACCGCCGCTACGACCTCCATGGCGCCCGTCGCGCTCGACACCCGGACGATGTCCCCGTCGGCGATGCCCCGGTCGGAGGCGTCGGCACTGTTCAGCATGACCACCGCCCGGGACCTCGTCCCGCGGTAGAGGTCCTCCTCGTCGTAGACGACGGTGTTGAACTGCCCCTCGGAACGCAATGTCATCAGCATCAGGTCGCCGTCGCCGATCTGGGGCTGCGGTAGCGGAACCGCGTGGAAGTTCGCACGCCCGTCGGGGGTGGCGAATCGGGCGGTGTGCCTGACCCGCCCACCGACGGTGAACTCGCGCCGCTCGCTGCGGCGGAGATCCGGGCGGTGGATGTCCGCATAGCCCGCCACGGTGTGGGAGATGGCCTTCCGCAGTGCCTCGTGGGAGCGCAGTGCGGACCAGTCGAAGCGGTGGGGCGGCAGGATCCGCTCAGCCAGGGACGCGATGATCTCCACCTCCGAGCGGGCGTCGGGCGGGCCGGCCGCGGCGCCCCCCGAGGAGAAGCGGACGTAGTTGAACATCGACTCCTGCGTGGTGGTCTGCATCTCCTCGTCACGCGCCAGGGCGGGCACGATGACAGCCGTGCGCCCATTGCCGTGGAAGTGGCCCGGGTTCAGCGTCGTCGTGATGGCGAAGGTGGTGTCGATGGTGCGCAGCGCGGTGGCGGCCCACTCGCTGTCGGGGTTGCTGCCCCACAGATTGCCGCCCAGCATGATGGCCGCCCGGACACCGCCGCCATGGGCCGCTGTCATCGAGGCATAGGTGTCATGACCGGAGCGGTCGGCGCCGCTGATGCCGTACCGCTCGCTGAGCACCCGCGCGAAGGTCTCCTTGACGTGGGGGGAGACGCCCATGGACCCGACGCCCTGCACATTGGAGTGACCCCGGATGGGCAGGAGCCCGGCGCCCGGGGTTCCCAGCCAGCCTCGGGCGAGTGCGAGGTTGGCCAGCGCGCGGATGTTGTCGGTGCCGTGCGCGTGATGGGTCAGTCCCATCGCCCACATCATGATCCCGGTGGGTGCCGCTGCCATGACGGCGGCGCACTCGCGGATCGTGCTCTCCGGGACCCCGGACCGTTGGACGACGGTGTCCCAGTCGATCGCGGTGACGGTGGCCAGGACGGATTCCCACCCGTTGGTGCGTTCCGCCACGAACCGCTCGTCGACGCCCCCGGCCTCGATCAGATGCTTGAGCAGCCCGGTGAGCAGCGCGATGTCACCCCCGACCGTGGGCTGCAGATACAGATCGCTCACCTGGGAGCCGCGGAGCAGGCTCACCGGGTCGGACGGGAGACGGAACCGCTGCAGACCGAGCTCCGCGACCGGATTGATCACGATCACCTTCCCCCCGCGTTCCCGGAGGCGGATGAGCTGCGTGATGAGACGCGGATGGTTGCTCGCCGGGTTGGCACCGATCACGACAGCGAGGTCCGTCTCCGCGAGGTCGGCGAGATCCACCGATGACGTACCCGATCCATACACGTCGGTCAGTGCGACCGAGGACGCGTTGTGGCAGTAGAACGAGCAGTTGTGGATGTGGGGGGTGCCGTAGGCGCGTGCCACGAGCTGGGTGAGGAATGCGGCCTCGTTGCTGGAGCGCCCACTCATGTAGAAGAACGTCTCGTCCGGATGGGCGTCGGTCAGGGCGGTAGCCGCGAGGCGGAGCGCGTCGTCCCAACTGATCCTCCGAAAATGCTGTTCCCCGGGGAACAGTGCGACAGGGAAGGCGAGCCGGCCGAGACCATCCGCCTCCCGGCTGGTGAGTCGCCGGAGAGCGTCGATGTCGTTGCGGGCGAAGAACTCCTCGCCGATCCCGGGCTGCATGTCGGACGTCTGCGCCTGGACGGACTTCTTGCAGACCTCCGGGAAGTGGCCGGACTCGTCGACCATCCCGCCGGCGTCACCGCCCATCCCCAACGCACACGTCTTGCAGGTGTTGTGGGACCGCAACCTGGCCCACAGCTGACGTGGCCGTGTGGCGCCGCGCTCCAGCACATACCGGATCGCCGGCAACCCGCCGGCGGCATCGAGATCGGGAGCGGTGCGACCGGGTGGCCGGTCGTGGGAAGGCTCGGACTCAGGGGGCAAGGTCCCAGACCCGGACGCCGCCAGTGATACCCGCCGAGTTGGGCACGATCTCGGCCTTGGGGGGAAGTTGGTCCGCGTTCAGATGCTTGGCGTTTCCGCCACCGATGTAGATCGTGTCGAAGAACAGCATCTCGTCGAACCAGTGGATGGCCTCGAGCACCAGCTTGTTCCACTTCTTCTTGCCGATCGACTTGCGGCCGGCGTTGCCCAGCACGAGGTCGAACGTGGACTTCTTGAAGGGTCCGTGTGACAGTTCCAGGTGCTCCAACAGCTTTCCGTCGTTGAACAGCGCGGTGCCGACGCCGGTACCGAGGGTCATGACGAACTCGAAGCCGTTGCCCTGGGCGACCGCGCAACCCTGCATGTCCGCGTCGTTGACGACCTTGGTGGGGAGCCCGAAGTTCTCCGACAGCGCCCCCGCGAGGTCGAAGCCGTGCCACCGCGCCGCCATGGCGGGATCCTCCGCACCGCCGTATTCGAGGCGTGACAGGGAGGGCACGTGGACGACCTTGCCGTCGCGGACCAGCCCCGGGAAGCCGACCGACACGCGGTTGGCCTTGGGCAGCTGGGACGCGACTTCGTCGATCGTGCTGACGAGGAGCGACGGGGGACAGGGATAGGGCGTGTCGAGGCGCACCCGCTCCGTGATCATCTGGCCTTCCGCGTCCAACACCGAGCCCTTGACCCCGGATCCCCCGACGTCGATGCCCAGCGTCGTGACGTTCTTGGGCCACGTGGCACTGACGACCTTCTGTTCCATCTTCTTCGCGGCCATTGCGGCGCTCCTCGCTCCGGATCGACGGCTTTCGCCTCACTGTGTCAGCAGAATCGGGTCGATGCTCGCCGTTTCAGGGAAGCACCGGCTCAGCCTGCAGCCGCGACATCCGTGGGGAGCGTGAGTATCTCGGCACCGGATGCGGTGACCAGGATGGTGTGCTCGAACTGGGCGGTGCGCAGCTTGTCCTTGGTGGTCACCGTCCAGGTGTCGTCCCACACGTCGTAGTCGATCGTGCCGAGTGTGAGCATCGGCTCGATCGTGAAGGTCATCCCCGTCTCCATGATCACCGTCAGGTCCGGGTCGTCGTAGTGCGGCACGATCAGGCCCGTGTGGAACGAGGTCCCGATCCCGTGGCCGGTGAAATCCCGCACCACCCCGTACCCGAAGCGTCGCGCGTAGGACTCGATGACTCGACCCACCACATTCAACGGGCGACCGGGCGCCACCATCCTGATGGCCCGCATCGTGGCCTCATGTGTCCGATCGACCAGGAGTCGGCTCTCCTCGTCCACATCGCCGACGAGGAAGGTGGCATTCGTGTCCCCATGCACGCCGTCGAGGAAGGCGGTGATGTCGACGTTGCAGATGTCCCCCTCCTCGATCACCGTGGAATCGGGGATTCCATGACAGATGACCTCGTTGAGCGAGGTGCACAGGGACTTCGGGAATCCGCGGTACCCGAGGGTCGACGGATACGCGCCATGGTCGAGCAGGTACTCGTGGCCGATGCGATCCAGGTCGTCGGTGGTCATCCCGGGACGGATCGCTGCCCCCACCTCCGCGAGAGCGTCAGCGGCCAGCGCGCCGGCGATGCGCATCCGCTCGATCGTGTCCGGGTCCTTGACCTCCGGCCCGCGGTAGGGGGTGGGAGCCGGGCGCCCCACATATTCGGGCCGAACGATGCCGTCGGGTACCGGGCGACGAGGCGACAACCGACCGGGGCTGAGGACGCGTGACACGACTCCGATTCTGGCACGACGCCGTGCCTGCCACCCGGGTGGTGTGTCCTGCCGCCGACGGGCTCAACCGCGGACGGATCGGTCAACAAACCCGACGCCGGGGGCACTAGGCTGACCGCAGACATCGAGCCCGTGTGCCGTGCCGACCACGATCCGTGGGAGGCCATGGCGCTGTGAGAGGAGTACCCGTGGGCAAGTGGTGGTACAACCTGCGCACCCAGCAGGTCGAACCCGACGACGGCGGCCCCAACGCCGAGCGGCTCGGCCCCTTCGACACGAAGGAGGAGGCCACCCACGCACTCGAACTCGCCGCCAAGCGCAACGAGGAGTGGGAGTCCGGCGAGGACAAGTGGGACGGTCCCGCCACCGATCCGGTCGGTGACGAGTGGGAAGGCCGCGGCGACGAGAAGGGCGAGAGCTGAACCGCTCCGGTCCCCTCGCGGGACTACGGGTCGTCGAGCTCAACGCCATCGGCCCCGTCCCGATGGCCGCCGGCATCCTGGCCGACCTCGGCGCCGACGTCATCCGGGTAGAGGCGCCGGGCCCCCAGCTCGCGATGACCGATCCTGAGCGGGCGGTGCACCTGCGTGGTCGCGCGGCCGTGACACTCGACCTGCGCGACGACGCGGCACGGACGGTCGTGCTCGATCTCGTCGCCCGGGCGGACATCCTGCTGGAGGGTTATCGCCCCGGCGTGATGGAGAAACTGGGTCTTGTGCCCGACGCCCTGCTGGCAGCCAACCCCGGTCTCATCATCGGGCGCATGACCGGTTGGGGGCAGGAGGGGCCGCTGGC
>CAIWTL010000563.1 GCA_903915555.1 uncultured Micrococcales bacterium
ACCGCATCCCGGATCCCTTGATCGTCGAGGCGACCGATTGGGAGTGCGGTGAGCCGCGGGAGCCCGGCTTCCAGGCTTCGACTGCATGGATCCATCCCCCTACCTACTTCTTCGTCGACGCCCTGCTGGCGCGCAGTGTCACAGCGGTGCTGCCGACCACCGACCCGGTGGACGCCGCACGGTTGCTCGGCGCGCTCTGGTTCGCCGCGGGGGGGACGCTGTTGGTGATACTCGGCGGCCTGTGGGGCGCCCGGACCTGGCCGTCGACGATCGTGATCCTCGCCTTCCTGCCGACTCCGCTCTTCACGGCGATCTTCGCCTACCTGACCCCCGACCGCGCCGTGCTGCTGGTGGGTGCCGGTGTCCTGATCGCTGTCACGTGGTGCCTCCGGGGACGGCTCGCCCCCCCATGGCTGGCCGTCGCGGGAATCGCGGCCGGCGGCCTGTTCAAACAGACGTTCGTCCTCGCGGCACTGACCGGTGCACTGCTGATCGCCACAGTCTGGCTTCTCGGTCAGCGTGGCGGCGCGGACCGTATCCCCGCCCGACGGGCTGGGAGCGCGATCGCATGGCTCCTGGGAGGCACCGCTGCGGGAGTGGTGGGCTGGCAACTGCTCAAGGCGTCGTGGGGTGAGCCGACCTCACCCCCCACGGGGACCGACCCGTTCACCCTGGAACCCGGCCTCGGGAGCCTGTTGCGACTGATGTTCCACGGGACCGTGGGTATCCCCGCCGGCGACACGATCATCGATCTCCAACCGAACGGCATGCTGGGGATCGCGGCCCTGTTGACGCTCCTCACAGCGGGCGCTGCCTTCGGCGCGCTGATGTACGGGTCCACGCGAGATCGTGTCTGGCCCGTCGCGCTGACGGGCGTGCTGGCCATCGGGCTGGGGGGCGTGGCCATCGGCATCCTCGGCAGCGTGTCCGCGGGTGACTGGCTGCCACCGTCACCCCGCTATGTCATGCCGGCCTTCGCCGCCTACGTAGTTCCCTTGCTTGTGCTGGCGCAGAGCAGAATCCTGAAGTGGCTGCTGACCGCCGTGGCGCTGATCGGTGCTCTCTCGTGGCTGGTCACCCCCTTGTGGTGACATGGCCGAAGCCTTCACGACTCAGGTGAGACGCCCTGCCGACCGCGGGAAGACCCATCGGCGCATTACAACGTAGTTGACCGCCACGATCACGGCGGTCAGAAGGACCTTCGCCACGAGGTAATGCAGACCTAGGTCGGTCAACAGGGCCATTCCACCTGCCGTGGCGAGGATGTTTGCCGCGACGAGGGCCGTGAACCTCACCAACTGGCCCCCGGAACCTGCCCCCGACGCCTGAAAGGTCCAGGTCCGGCTGAGGGTGAAGTTCACAACAAATGCGGCGAGGTAGGCGAGCACCACCGACAGAATCACATCCCAGCCGAGGAACCCGTGCAAGAACGTGAGCACTGAGAAGTCCACGATCGTCACCAGCACGCCGACCGCCAGGAATCGCCAGAACGACGCTCGCCTCCACCAGTAGCCGCCGCTCAAGCCGAGATCTCCCGGTGCCCCATGTAGGCCCCCTCCTTCGGACGGCGCCCAAGCGTAGGACACCCAGCTCGACACCCTGTCACCGACGCGGCACATTCTCGTATCGGAGGACGCGCACCCGAGGCTTATGCTGGGGGCCGTGCCCTGTCGGCTGTCGGGGACGCCAGCGGATGAACAGGACCAACATGTCGGAAGACGTCGCCGAGGCACCCGCGGAGCGGTACGCCGGACCCTCGGCAGGGACGGCGGGCGGCCCGGGCATGCGGACCTTGCTCCGAGCTCTCCGCCCCAAACAGTGGCTGAAGAACCTGCTGGTCTTCGCCGCCCCCCTCGCGGCAGGCAGTCTCCTGCAGGGACCCGTTCTCATCGGAACGTTGGTCGCGTTCGTGGTGTTCTGCCTCGCAGCGAGTGCCACCTATCTCATCAACGACATCCGGGACGCGGAGACAGACCGACGTCATCCGAAGAAGCGTTTCCGCCCGATCGCCAGTGGTGCTGTGAGCCCCACCGTGGCCACCGTGATGGCCATCGTGCTCATGGCGGTCGCGCTGGGCGTCGCCTTCTGGCAGAGCCCCGGACTGGGCTGGACCGTCCTGGCATACGTGATCTCGACGCTGTCCTACTCGATGGGACTCAAG
>CAIWTL010000564.1 GCA_903915555.1 uncultured Micrococcales bacterium
CGGGAATCCAGATGCTGCGGAAGCGCAACGAGCACATCGACGTGGCGAACAGCAGGTTCCTGCGGTGGTTCCGCAGGCGGGTGCCGCACACCGACGACTACCACGGTCAACGGTTCTGGATCAGACAGGTCGGGAAGTGGGTGGCCACACCACTTCTCGCCGTCCTCGTCCTCGTGGAGATCACCGACATCATCTTCGCGGTGGACTCCATTCCCGCGATCTTCGCGGTCACGCAGGAGCCTTTCCTGGTGTTCACAGCCAATGCCTTCGCCATCCTGGGCCTGCGGGCGATGTACTTCCTGCTGGCGGACCTCATCCACCGGTTCACCTACCTCAAGACGGGCCTGGCCTTCGTCCTGGTGTGGGTGGGCGTGAAGATGCTCCTGCTCATGGTGGGGGTCAAGGTCCCGACCCTGTGGAGCCTCGCGCTGGTCATCGCGATCATCGCCGTCAGCATCGTCCTCAGTCTCCGCGCGACCCGCGAGGGAATCGTGACGACACCCCCCGGCCCGCCGGTGGCGGCGGACGGAGACGACCCGGCGGCGCCGGTCCCGACGCCCGCGACGCAGGAGCACCGCCGGTCCGACTGAACGGGCGGGGGACCACCGCGTCCGCACCTGGTGCCGCAGGGCACTAGCGTGAGGGTGGAGGTTCCCTATGTCTTCGACCGCGCCCACCCTCACCGGAACGCGCAAGTGGGTTGCACTGCTGTTCCTGTCGCTCGGCGTCGCGATGATCATCCTCGACGCCACGGTGGTGAACGTCGCCATCCCCACGATGGTCAAGGACCTCGGGCTGTCCACCACCGATGCGGAGTGGGTCAATGCCGTCTACGCCCTGACGTTCGCATCGCTGCTGCTGCTGTCGGGACGCCTCGCCGACATCGTCGGACGACGGCTGATGTTCATGGCCGGTGTCGCTCTGTTCGCTCTCGCGAGTGTCCTGGTGGCGATGTCCACCGGCTCGGTCGAACTGATCGGCGCGCGCGCACTGCAGGGCGTCGGCGCCGCCATGATCCTGCCCGCATCGCTGTCCGTCCTCAACGCCGTGTATCGCGGCAGGGACCGGGCGGTGGCGTTCGCGGTCTGGGGCGCCACGATCGGCGGGATGGCCGCACTGGGCCCGCTGGTCGGGGGATGGCTCACGACCTACGCATCGTGGCACTGGGCCTTCCTCATCAACGTTCCGATCGCGGTGGCCGTTGTCATCGGGGTGTGGCTGTTGGTCCCCGAGACACGCGATCTGGTCGACAAGCGCGGCGTCGACCTGCCCGGCACAGTGCTGGGCACGCTGGGGCTGGCCTTCCTCGTCTTCGGCCTCATCGAGGGACAGACCTACGGCTGGCTCACCGCCAAGAAGCCCTTCCAACTGGGCGGTGTGCAGTGGCCCGCGGACGGTATCTCCCCGGCGGCCGTCGGGCTGCTGGGCGGTGTTCTGCTCCTCGTGCTCTTCCTTCTCGTCGAGCGGCGGCGCGTCACCGGCGGCAAGGTCGTGCTGGTCGACCTGCGTCTGTTCC
>CAIWTL010000565.1 GCA_903915555.1 uncultured Micrococcales bacterium
CCAGGTAGTAGAGGATGTCGCGGACCGCGATGGGCTGGGTCTTCGTACGGACCCAGCGCGGGGTGATCATGGCCGGCAGACGTTCGGTCAGATACCGCAACATCTCGAAACTGGCCGAGCCCGACCCGATGATGACCGCGGCGCGCAGTTCGATGGTGGGCACCCCGCTGGCCCGCAGGATCTCCCCGACCTGGGCCCGGCTGCGCAGATGTGGCGACAACTTCGTCTTCGCGTCCGCGGGGATCATCCCGCCGAGGTAGACGATGCGTCGAACCCCGTTGGCCCGGGCCGCCCGCGCGAAGATTCCCGCCATGTCACGTTCGGTCTGCTCGAAGTCGTCGTGGTTGCTCAGCGAGTGCATCAAGTAGTAGGCGACGTCGACTCCCACCATGGCTTCCGCCATGTCCGCGGGGTCCATGGCGTCCCCGCTGACGATCTCGACGGCGTCGAACCACTCCCGCTGGCGCAGGGCGTCGGGGTGCCGGGCCAGGATTCGCACCCGCGCCCCGGTGTCGAGCAGCAGGGGGATCAGTCGGCCGCCGATGTATCCGGAAGCGCCAGTGACGAGGTAAAGCGGTTCACTCACGTCCCCAGTCTGGTCCGCAGCGGCGGCTCGTGCACCTCGGCACAGGAACCTCCCCCACCACCGTGACCGCATCGCGGCCTGAGGTCCCCCGTACCCACCCCCTGCACCGAATCCAGGCCTCCCCGGCACGGACCCTTCGCTCGTCCCGCGCCCGCCCACGGGAAGCGTGACATGCACAGACGCGACATGCGACATGTCGCTGCGGATCAGCGGACGGATCCGGCCGCCGGGTCGGTGCCCGGCATGCCACGTCAACGGGTTGAACCGCCCTCGATGAGTCGGTGTCGGACGACGACCTCACCGGTGACCCCCGACGCCACCGCCGTCAGAATGGCGTCGGCGAGCACTCGGCCGTTCTGGTCGCCCTGCAACGACACGACCGTGACGGACGGCTCCATCCAGTGCTCGATCACTCCCTCCGAGAGAGTCACCAGTCGCATGTCGGCGGGAACCCGCAGGCCTCGTCCGGTCAGGGCACGCAGGAGCACAGGGCTCTGGTTGGTCGTCGAGAAGATGGCGTCACATCCGGCCGCCACCGCCGCGTCGACCTGCCCGGCGGCGTCGTGTCCCACCAGCACCGGCCCGGGCGCCTCACCGCGCGTGACATGCCACTCAAGGAAGGCGCGCTTGATCAGATCGGGTGCACTGATCTGTACCGTCGGGGCGATCAGAGCCACCCGACGGGCCCCCCGGCCGTAGAGGTGGGTCATGACGTCGTGGACCAAGCCGGAGAAGTCAGGCGTGACCCGGGCGCACCCGGGTGGTGCGCCTGGTCCGCCGTAGAACACGGGGAGACCGAACGGGAGGCCCGCCGGCAGCCCCGGCGTGCCGTCGGAACGCTCCACCCCCACCACCGCATCCAGTTTCATGAGGGAGGACGGCCGGTCGACACCGGTCGGCAGGACCGCGACGACACACCCCTGCTCCGACAGACGATCCACACAGCTGAACAGCACCCGCGGCCACCACAGCGCTGGGATGTCCGAGTTCATCCGGATGAGCTCCAGGTCCATGACGAGGCCGACCACGGGCGACCCACCTGCGCGCAGTGCCCGAGCGCCCGCATCCGCCCGGTAGCCGATGCGAGCGGCGACTTCGCGCACGCGAGCCGCCGTCTCGGCCGACACGCGGCCACTGCCGGAGAGGACGTTCGACGCCGTCGAGCGGGAGACCCCTGCCAGGGCTGCCACCTTGGCCAGCGTCGGGCGGGGTCCGGTCGTCACGCGACCGACATTAGGGGAGTCGGTGGAACTGCGTCGCCTCGTCCGGTAACCCGCGGGGTGGCGAAGACCATCCGACGCCGAGCCGCGACGGGGCCGGATGCGGAGACGCAGCTGGCATCGGTGCTGGGCCCGGCACGGTCTACGGGCGGGAGGCTCGGGAGGCCGACGTCCCCGGGGGAGCAGCGATCGGGGGCCGGTACACGATGGGGACCGTGATCCCCGCCTGGTCGAAGGCGGACTTCAGGCGGCGCCGGATCTCGCGCGTCAACGGGACCTGGTGGTCCGCGTCGGTCTTGGCCACGACCCTGATCGTCAGGCCGTCCCCGGCCACCGACTCGATGCCCGCATAGGTGGGCCTGCTGAACTCGCCGATGCCCGACTCGGGGTCGGTCACCAGTTCATCGGCGACGGATTCGACGATGTGTTGCACCTCGGTGAGGTCCTGGTCGTAGGGCACTGCGATGTCCACGACCGCCAGGGTCCATCCCTGCGAGCGGTTGCCCACGCGCATGATCTCGCCGTTGCGCACGTACCAGACGACGCCCTGCTGGTCGCGCAGTCGGGTGACCCGCAGCGTGACTTCCTCGACGGTGCCGGTAGCCTCGCCGAGGTCGACGAAGTCGCCCACGCCGAACTGGTCCTCGATGATCATGAAAATGCCGGACAGGTAGTCCTTGACCAGGGTCTGCGCCCCGAAACCGAGGGCGACACCGATGACTCCCGCGGACGCCAGCAGCGGGGTGATGTCGATGCCGAGGACCGGCAGGATCATCAGGATGGCGGTGCCCCACACGACTGCGGCGATGACGCTGCGCACGAGTTGGCCGATCGCGTGTGCCCGCTGCCGCCGCCGCTCCTGCTGCAGGCCGACCGTGGCATCGGCGCCGGGGGTGGTCGACCGTTGGAACAGGTGCAGGCGTGAGGCGTCGAGGGTCTCGGTCCGCGCGACGAGCCTGCGGACCAAGCGGTCCAGCAGCCAGTTCACGATCGCGGCGAAGACGATGATTCCGACTAGCCGGAACGGCGCCCCGGACGTGAGCCACTCGCTCCACCATGTGACCGTGTCGGTCACCGTGAGTGGTTCGGGGGAGGGGCTGGGACTGCCGCTGGGGGAGGGGCTGGGGGATCCGGTGGCCATCAGGCGGGCTCCAGGCCTGTGCGGTCGGCGGCGAAGGCCAGGGAGTCCGCGGCCTCGGTCACCGAACGATCGAGCGCCCGCGCCCCGTGGCCCACGTCGGATTCGGTGCGCAGCAGGATCGGCGCGTCGCCTCCGGTGGCGTGCTGGAGGGCGGCCACCATCTTGCGGCCGTGCATGGGGTCGGTGCGCGTGTCGTTGTCGAACACCATCATCAGCACTGCCGGGTAATCGACGCCCTCGACGACGCGGTGATAGGGGCTGTAGCCCCACAGCCACCCGAACTCCTCGGGTCTGGCCGGGTCGCCGTACTCGACTGTCCACGTGGCGCCCAGTTGCGATGTCACATAGCGGATCATGTCCAGCAGGGGAGCTGTGCAGATCACCGCGCCGTACAGGTCGGGGCGCTGGGTGAGCGCGGCACCCACGAGCAGGCCACCGTTGGAGCCACCGCTGATGCACAGTTGCGGGGTGGTGGTCCACCCGTTGTCGATGAGCCACTCCGCCGCGGCGTGGAAGTCGTCGTACACGTTCTGTTTGTCCGCCAGCATGCCCGCGCGGTGCCACTCCTCGCCCTCCTCGGAGCCGCCGCGCAGGTTCGCGATCGCGTAGACGCCGCCTGCCTGCACCCAGGCGAGGGCGGTGGGGTTGTAGGCCGGCGGAAGTGGCACCCCGAAGCCCCCGTAGCCGTACAGGATCGTGGGACGCGGCCGGTCGGGGATCTGGTCGGACGAGATGACATACATCCGAACCGGCGTCCCGTCCGTCGACTCGTAGGTGACCTGTTGCGTCACCACCCGGGGCACCTCGACGGCCCCCGGCGGCGTGGCCCACAGGACTGTCTCGCCGGTCACCGTGTCATGACGGTAGACGTGCGGTGGGGTCGTGTGGTCGGTGTAGACATACCAGTTCTCGCTGCCACCCTCGGGACGGCCCACCGGCCCTGCGACCGTCCCCAGACCCGGGACCTCGATCTGGGTCACCGTCTCCCCGGTGCGGGAGTCGACCACGTCGAGGCGGGCGATGGTGTGGCTGGTGCGATGCAGCACCAGGTACTGGTCGGGACCCCCCGGGCCGTCCGACAGGCGGAAGGACTCGAGCACGGACTCGGGGTCCTCGGCGATGAGCTCGCGCCAGTGCTCCGGCTGGGGTCGAGTCGGGTCGGATCG
>CAIWTL010000566.1 GCA_903915555.1 uncultured Micrococcales bacterium
ACGTGTTCTGGTTGATGATCGCTGTGGTCCTCCTGGTGCGTGTGGCCGGGTGGGCACCGGCGTTGGCCGGTGCCGCTCTGGTCTGGTCCTCGCCGACCTTCTGGAACGAGTGGATCTTCCAGAGCGATCTCCTCGTCCTGGGCATCAAGTTCGTCATGGCAGGGCTGTGGGGGCTGCATGCGATGGCCCGATCGCAGTGGCCGGCGCGCGTCCTGTCGGCGCTTCTCTTCGGCCTCGTGCTCGCAGACCGATTCCTTTTTCTCTGCTTCGCGCTGTTGATCGCCGCGGTGGCTCTGCGCCGGATCCCTTGGCGCCGGTGTGTGCCGTGGCTGGTTCTCGCCGCCATCACGGCACTCGCGCTGTTGATCGCTCCGTTGGCCTGGGCGCCCGCCTATCTCGATCAGATGACCCTCAACCTCGCCAAGGGATCCGAGGCCGCGGGAGGTGCCGCGACTTTCGCCGGTCCGATGCTGGGAGTTGTGATCCTCGTCGTCGCCCTCGCGTCAGGATTGCGTGCCCGGCAGGACATCGAGGTGATGGGCGCCGCTGCGCTGCTGTGTGCCGTCGTGGTCGGCTGGCAGGTCCTGCTCTATTCCTGGAGCGCCGGTACGCCGACGTTCGACGGCACCCTGGCGGTGGCCTACACCTCGCTGATGCTGATCACGGGGGTCGCCGCCCTGGTGCTGCCGCGGGGGAACGCGGTCACCGGGGTGGTGTACGCGGGAAGCCGGGAACAGGTGGCGGAGCATGTCGGCTGACGCGGGACCCTCCCCCTCGGGGAGCGCCCGAGGTGTCGTCGTGGTGTGGGGAGCGCTCGCACTGGTCCTGCTGCTGATTGCGATCCTCCTGTGGCGCTACAGCCCCTTCATCGACGCGGTGGTCTACGAGAGGGCCGGAGCAGATGTGGTGCAGGGACGCCCGCTCTATGAGCCCGACCCGGCGTTCCTCCCGTTCGTGTACCCGCCGTTCGCGGCGGTGCTGTTCCTGCCACTCGCCGCGGTCCCGGGGTGGGCGGGGTGGGTGCTGGCAGTCGTGTCCCTGGCGTCGCTGGGAAGGGTGTGTTGGCTGCTGGCACCGATGGGAGCGAGCTTCCTCCCTGCCTGGATCTCTGGGCGCGGGACCTCGGCGGCCGCGTTGTTCGTTCTTCTCGTGATGCTGGAACCCAGTGTCGAGACCCTCAGGTTGGGTCAGATCGGCCTGCTGCTCCTGTGGCTCGTGGTGGAGGATCTGCAGCGCACGGCGGGTTGGTCCCGGGGGGCCCTCACCGGGGTTGCCGCCGCACTGAAGATCGTCCCTGGCTTCTTCCTCCTGTTCTACGCGGTGGTGGGCCGGTGGCGGTGGGTGTTCACCGGTGCGACGACGTTCCTGGTCTGCACCGCGGTGGCGTGGATCGCCCTGCCGACGGACTCGGCACGGTTCTGGCTACAGGACCTGTTCCGCATCAGTCGGGTGGGCGCACCGGTGGACTTCGTGGGCAACCAGTCCCTCTTGGGTGTCTGGACCAGAGCCACGGGATCCGATCCCTCGGGGAGTCTGTGGTGGTCCCTGGCGATGGCAGGGGTGATCGCTGCGGGCCTGTGGTTGTGTCGGCGGTTGTGGGTGGCCGGACAGGAGTTGGTGGCATTCGGCGTCGCGGGGCTGATCATGCTTCTGGTGTCGCCGGTGTCGTGGACGCACCACTGGGTCTTCTTCTTCCCGTTGCTGGTCGCTCTGGCAGCGGGGCGGCCTCAGCGCTGGGTGAGTGTGGTGGTGGTGGTGTCGTGGTTGGTGCTGTTGTCCCGTGTCGTCTGGCGGGCCCCGACCAGTGCGGTATCCGGTGCGACGGAACTGTGGTGGTGGCCGGTCTCCAACGCTTACGTGCTCGTGGGTCTGGCTGCGGGCGCTGCCGCCCTCTCACTGGTGGGCCCTCGCTCACAGAGAGCCGTCACGCTGCACGCCACGCACTCCGAGGCATGATGGAGCCGTGAGCCGATCGCGTGTTGAGCTGTTCCTTGTCGTTGCGGGCGCCCTGACCGTCGCCGGCTGCTCGGGTGGGGGTGGTGCGGGGTCGTCGGCAGCGCCCACTCCGGTGCCGTCAACCACCGTGCCGCTCTCGATCGAGGCGCCGGTCCCCTGCAGCCAGATGGACTCGGCCTTCACCCCGCTGGATGTCGCGGCGAGCGACTACCTCGTGACGCTGCAGCCGGCATCGCCGTGCACGGAGGGGAAGGGTCTGTCGATCCTGATCTTCAACGTTCCGGTTCCCCCGACGGGTGCGGTGCAGGTGAACCCCGGCAACCAGCCCGCCGCGACCTTCGCGGCGGAGGATGCCCTCGGGGGCGGGGTGCGTGTCGTGTACGAGGAGGAGGGCAGCGGGTTCACGGTCTCGTCCGTCGACCCGCCGTTGAATCCCTGACCCCAGCGCGCGTGATCTGCCCGGAGTCCGCCCTCACCTGCGGTGGGGAACTGCCTCAGGACCCGCGGGTGATCTCGGCGTCGAAGTAGGTCTCGGGGTAGGGCTCGTCCTTCAGGGTGTAGTGCCACCACTCCTCGGGATAGTTGGTGAACCCGGCCTTCCGCATCGCCCGGAGCAGGAGCCGTCGGTTGGCGCGCTGTCCCGCGGTGATGTCGGGGTTGGCGGTGCCCAGCCGGTGCCAGCATCCCTTCTTCTGGCACACGGTGGTGACCGTGGCCTTCACCACCACCGGCTTGCCCTCGTACTGCGCCGCGTTCGCCAGGACCTCGTCGATGCCGATG
>CAIWTL010000567.1 GCA_903915555.1 uncultured Micrococcales bacterium
CCAGGGTGAACAGCTTCATGTCCTCGTCCGCTTGGCGGGTGACGGTGACGGTGAATCCGACCCCGGTCGTCTTCACGTGCGACTCGCCGACGTCATACCGGTCCCAGCTGTGGTCCACGCCGACGCTGGGGTAACCCACCCACGGGTTGTAGCCCCAGACGGGCACCTTGAATCCCCCGTCGTACTGGATATCCGCTGTGACATCGGGGTGTCCGGTCCAGAACCCCCAGCCGCTCACGTCGTAATGGCCACCGGGTCTGAGCACCCACCGAGCGTCGTTGGCGCCGTGATCGGTGACGGTGACGGGCGCGTCCGTGTGGTTGATGACGCGGAGTTTGACGCTCTTCTGGCCTGCCACCTGCGCCGATGGCTCGTCCCCCTGAGACTGACGCAGTTCCTTGGGCAGCATGGGCGTGTCGGCTTTGTGCTGGGATGTGGTCGGGACACTCGAGGCGTTGGGTGCGGCTGCTGCCACACCGGCGACACCGACGACAGCCGTGCTCGCGAGGGCTACGGCGACGATGCTCTTCTTCCAGATGGGTGTGTTCACGGGAGGCCCCTTCTCGGTGGTGGTCTCGACGACCTGGCTGATATGACCATCTTTTCCAGATAGCGTCCTAAATAAACCTCCACAGCCGGATTCCTGGCGGGATGTGCAGGGAACGGCGATCACCGATTCCGGCGGACTGTCCGGGCAGCGATGTCAGGGGACGAAGGTCAGCAGGATCCCGAGAACCGCGAGTCCGACGACCAGTGACAGGGGCTGCCAGAGTGCGATCTCGACCTGATGACGGCGCAGAGCGTTGATACGCGACACGATGGGGATGATGGCGAACAGCGCCGCAACGCCGGCGGCCGCCCCCGCGACCGGCCGGTTCTCCATGGTGATGTGGATCCCCCCGATGCCCAGCACCACCAGGACCCCGATCATGGTCCGCCGCCAGGCGAGCAGCGTGCGTTCGAACTGGTTCTCCGGCAGGTCGGCGCCGGGCATCACGGGTTCGGGAGAAGTCACAGGATCACGCCGAGCGTCAGGACGAGAGCGAGGAGGACCACCCCGGCGGTCAGGATGGGCGCCGCCAACTGCCGCGGCAACGGCTCGCCCAGTCGCATGGCCAACTGGATCCGCTGCCAGTGTCGGTATCCCAGGAATGCCACCACACCACCCAGGATCGTCGCGGCAGCTGCTGCGGTGAGGGGGATCCAGGCTCGCGGGAACTGGTCGGCGAACGCGCGCAGCGCGATACCACCAGCGATCAGCGCCAACCCCGTGCGGATCCACGACAGGAAGGTGCGCTCGTTCGCCAGTGTGTACCGGTAGTCCGGTTCCTTGCCGGGATCAGTCATGGGCAACTCCTGCGTCCCTGCCGAGGCTAGCGACCCACCGGTCCGAGCGGTCCTGGTTCACCGCGCCGGGCTGCCCCGTCCCCCGACCACGGCTCGGGCCGGGCGATACTGCGATTCAGTCGATCCCCGCGATCCGGCGGCACCGGTGCTCGGCGTAGGCGACGAACATCCAGAAGTTCTCGAACGCTGGGTTGGTCGTCTGGCCGTGGTGGAACCGGTAGTAGATCTGCTGGGCGATGACGGCGAGGCGGAACAGCCCGAACACCTCGTAGAAGGTCCAGTCCTCCGATGACAGACCGCGCGCGTCGCAGTAGCGCGCCACGAACTCCTCGCGGGTCGGCATACCGGGAAGGTTGCTGGGCTGCCGCCGGGCCATCTGCATCCCCTCGTCGTCAGCTGCCTCAACCCAGTAGGCCATCGCGCTGCCCAGGTCCATCAGGGGATCGCCCAACGTCGCCAACTCCCAGTCCAGCAACGCCGTCACGGAGAAGTCGGACGGGTCGAGGACGAGGTTGTCCATCCGGAAGTCGCCGTGCACGATGCCGTAGCCGACGTCGGGGGGCTGGTTCGAGTCCAGCCAGGCCATGACCGCTCCGAAGTCGGGAACGTTGTCGGTGCGGGCCCGGCGGAAGCGGTCGCTCCATCCCGACACCTGGCGGGTCACGTAACCGGACCCGCGCCCCAGGTCGGCCAGCCCCGCCGCCGCTACATCCACCTCGTGCAGCGCGACCAGGGTGTCGACCATGCTGCCCCCGAGCCGGGAGGCGTGGGCCGCGTCCAGGGTGAGGCCGGCCGGCAGGTCTCCGCGCAGGATGACCCCGGGCACCCGCTCCATCACGTAGAAGTCACCGCCGATGACCGATTCGTCCCGGCACAACGCGAGAACCTCGGGAACCTGGGGGAAGACCGGCCGCAGCCGGTCCTGGAAGGTGAACTCGCGGACCATGTCGTGCGCCGAGGCGGCCTTCGTCCCCGCCGGCGGTCGACGCAGGATCAGCTCCCGATCGGGGTAACTCAGCAGATAGGTGAGGTTCGACGCCCCACCGGGGAACTGCCGGACGTGCGGCTCGTCGACCGTCATCCCCGGAACGTGGCGGTGCAACCAGACCTGCAGGGCGTCGGTGTCGAAGGAATCCTCGTCGCGCAGTTCCCGCGGCTCGTCGGCGAAGCCGCCGGCGGTCCCGATCGACGAACTCACGTGATGCCTCCGGGAGCCTCCGCGTACCTGTGCAGCTCCGATCGCGCCACCATGCCCAGGTGCACCTCGTCGGGGCCGTCGGCGAGGCGCAGCGCCCGTGCTCCCGCATACATCTCCGCGAGCGGGAAGACGTCACTGACGCCGGCGCCGCCGTGGAGTTGCATCGCCATGTCGATGACATCGCACGTCATGCGCGGGACCACGGCCTTGATCTGCGACACCTCGTCACGCGCACCGGCCACACCGTGCCGGTCGAGCAACCATGCGGTCCGAAGAACCAAGAGGCGGGCCTGGTCGATCGCCAGTCTGGCCCGGGCGATGCGCTCGCGATTGCCACCGAGGTTGGCGAGTGGCTTGCCGAAGGCGACGCGGTCGGTCGCCCGACGGCAGGCCAACTCCAGCGCCACCTCGGCCATCCCGATGGCCCGCATGCAATGGTGCACACGACCCGGCCCCAGCCGCCCCTGCGCGATCTCGAACCCCCGACCCGGTCCGGCGATGATCGAGTCGACCGGCAGGCGGACATCGTCGAAGGACACCTCCCCGTGTCCGTACGGTTCGTCGTAGTAGCCGAAGACCGTGAGCATCCGGCCGATCTCGACACCGGGGGTGTCCACCGGCACGATCACCATCGAATGCCGTCGGTACTTGTGGGCCTCGGGGTCGGTCACCCCCATGAAGATCAGGAAACGGCAGTCGGGATGCCCGATGCCGGTGCTCCACCACTTCTTGCCGTTCAGCACCACCTCGTCGCCCTCGACCCTGGCGGTGGCCGCCATGTTGGAGGCGTCCGACGAGGCCACGTCCGGTTCCGTCATGCAGAAGGCCGAGCGGATCTCACCGGCCAGCAACGGGGTGAGCCACCGCTCCCGCTGCTCCTCACTGCCGTAGTGGACCAGGACCTCCGCGTTGCCGGTGTCCGGGGCATTGCAGTTGAACACCTCCGGGGCCAACGGCATCGCCCGGCCGGTCAACTCGGCGATGGGTGCGTAGTCCGTATTGCTGAGGCCGGGACCGTAGCGGTCATCGGGGAGGAAGAGGTTCCACAGGCCGGCGGCACGCGCCTCCGACTTGAGCGTCTCCACGATCGGGGGGACGACCCACGGCTGCGAACGCGCCGCCTCGAGATAGCCGGGCAGTTCCGGTAGGACCCGGTCGTCGACGAAGGCGCGGGCCAGGTCGAGGTACTGCTGCGAACGCTCCGACGGGGTGAAGTCCATGCCTCCACCCTACGCACGGCCCTGCGTCCCCTGACCGGGCTAACGTGAGGGTGTGATGCAGGCTCTTCTTCTCGCGGCCGGGGTCGCGATCTGTCTGCTCACCGCCGACAGTGTCATCCGCACCCTCATCGTGCCCCGGGGTATCACGTCGCGCTGGTCCGTGTGGATCAGCACCGCAGTGGTGGGGGCGTTCCGGAATGTGGCGTGTCGGACCAGGAGTTACGCGTCCCGGGACCGGGTCCTGGCACCCGCTGCGCCGGTGGTCATCATCCTGCTGCTGTTCTCGTGGCTGATGCTCTTCATGCTGGGCTTCGCGCTCATCCTCATGGTCACCGGCGGACTGGCCTTCGGTGACGCCTGGCACGAGTCGGGGTCGAGTCTGCTCACGCTCGGGTTCGCCTGGAGCGGCCGGGTGCAACTGTCCACGGTCGACTTCATCGCCGCAGCGACGGGGCCCATCCTCATCGGTCTCCTGATCGGCTACCTGCCGGCGCTCTACGGCGCCTACAACCGCCGCGAGCGCATGGTCACCCTCATGCACGCGCGGGCCAGCGAACCGAACTGGGGACCCGAGGTCCTGGCCCGTCAGGCGCTGCTGGGAACGCTGCGGGAACTCCCGTCGTTCTGGGGGGAGTGGGAGCACTGGGCCGCGGACGTGTCCGAGTCGCACTCCTCCTACCCCATCCTCATCGCCTTCCGATCCACCAAGCCCCGCCGGAATTGGGCCGTCGCCCTACTGGCAGCCATGGACGCGGCCGCGCTGCAACTGTCCGTCGCACCGAGCCTGCCGCAGGGATCCGCCCGGATGATGCTGCGTCAGGGCATGGCCTGTATGCACGACCTGGCCGACATGATCGGACTCACCAGCGACGTGGACCCGGTCCTGGCGGAACCCCGTCCCGATCTGGTCACGTTGACCCGTTCCGAGTTCGACGACGCCGTCGACCGACTCGTCGAGTCCGGCTTCCCGTGCGAACGGACCGGGGAGGAGGCGTGGTTGCTGTTCCGGCAATGGCGCAGTTTCTACGAGGTCCAGGCCTATTACCTGTGCGACAGGATCAACGCGGTCCCGGCTCCCTGGTCGGGACCGCGCACACCGCCACTTCCGGTGGAGAAGCCCACGACCCTCATCCACCGAACGGTGGAGTGACCCTCATCGTGGAGTGATCCTCATCCGCGGTCACCGGTCCAGGGGCGCCTCGTCGAGTCGGCCAGCCATGTGGCGCAGTTGCTGAGGTCGACCGCCGCGTCGCGTAGTCGTGCGACCTCCAGAGCAGCCGCCCGCTCCTCGTCGTCGGCCGGGACACGGAGCGACTCCCCCGTCGGAAGGACTTCCGATTCCCCGGGTACGGGGAGGCCCAGCGTCTCCGCGGCGGCGGCCAGCGCGCGGCGGGCGGCCACGGCGTCATCGGTCACGGCCAGCCCCTCGACACCGTTGCTCTTCATCCGGCGCGCCTCGAAGGTCAACGCCAGTAACGCCAGGTGGGCTCGGCCCGCCGTATCGAGCGCGACGGCGAGCACCCGGGCGTCGGCGGAGTCACCCGGCTCCAGCAGCGCGGCCTCCACCGCCGGGCGCAGCCGGATCAGATGTCCCCGTTCCCGTTCGCCGGCCTCGCGTGAGGCAGCGAAGTCGAAACCGGCCGGGTCCAGAAGACCACCGCAGACCTGCCGACTCCACTCGTCGAGACCCCTCAGCACACTGCCGAGGAGACTGGTGGCGCTGCGACCCCGAAGAGAGGGGACGAGAGCGGACACCATGATTCCGATCACCGCGCCGATGACCGTGAAGAGCAATCGCAGATCGTAGATCGCTGCGGTGGGGTCGAGTGTCTGATCGAGCACCAGGATGGTCCCCGCGATCCCGAAGGAACTCAGGATGTAGTTGCCACTGAAGTAGCGGAAGGCGATCGCCGAGATCCCGATCACGAGGAGCACCACGGCGACGGGATACCCCGCGATCGCACCCAGGGCGAACGGGACGAGCAGCACCGCGAGGAGATTCCCGGTCACGCGGGCGACCGATCGGATGAGGGTGAACGACCAGTCGGGCTTCACGACGAAGACACAGGTCAGCGGTATCCAGAACGCGTGCTCGGTCGGGATCAGGAGGCTCACCGCCTGGGCGATGGCGATCGCGAGCGCCATCCGCAGGCCATGGCGGAACTCCGACGTCCCGGGAGTCAGGCCACCCCAGTCGCTCCAGCGCGCCGGCGGAGGCGCTGCTGGGGGCGTCGGATCGGGCTCGCTGATGCGATCGATGGCAACGTCCAGTGCCTCGATCTGTTCCGCGAGGTGACGGCTCACGGCCCACGAGCCCTGTGGCGCCGGGCCGACCGACGGCGGAGCAGGGCCCTCCCGCAGGAGGCCGACGGAGTGGCGCAAGCGCTGGAAGACGCTCAGCCGCGACCCGTACCCGGGTCGGTGCAGCACCTGCCAGGCGACCGTCGTCCGTCGCACCTCGTCGATCAGGTCGGCGACGTGGAAGGCGTGAGTCCGGTAGCTGACACCGGAAGACGTGATGGTGGAGCGCGCTTCGTCCACCGCAGCCGAGGCCAGGCTGCTCGCCCGACCGGTGACGTCCTCGGACCGGGCGATGCGGGCGATGCTCCGCACGCTGTTGGCAAGGACGAGTCGCACCGACCGGTCGCGTTCGACCGACCACAGGATCAGCCACAACAGCCCCTGGGAGCACGCTCCGATCACCAGCCAGGTGGTCGCCTGCCCAGGGTCGATGTCACCCAGGCCGGCGAAAATGACTCCCATCGCGAGAGCCCCGATGCCCACCGTCCGCGGCAGGGGTCCCACCGTCACCGACGCACCCTGGAGGAACGCCACCACCCCCAGGAGGAGCACCGTCCACCAGGTGCCCGACAGCGTGGCCCCCAAGAAGGCCACTGCACCCATGGCCGCGACAGTCAGGACGATGAGCCGAAGGAGCCGCCAGAAGGGCAGCGCCGCCTCCCCCAGCCCGAGCTGCAGCGCACCGAAGGCCCCGAAGACCCACATGTCCAGGTGCCCGGTGATCAGTCCGCCGGCGAGGAAGCCGGCTGTCACGAGGGAACGGCGGACGACCGACAGCCACGTCGCCTGCGGCCAGGGCGCCTCGAACGCCCCCCGCCCCAGTTGCGCGACAGCCATGTGGCGCCGCGGCGGCCAGGTCTGGGGGGGCATGTCGCCCATGCAACCAGAGCAGTACTGCCGTGCGCTGTGTATTCCCGACGTGAGAGCGACCGGTGGAGTGCAGTGGGGAGCGTCTCGCGGACAGCACGCGCGTCGACCCACCGACTTCACAATGCGTGATCGTCTCGTAATGGTTAGTGTTGCTCGAGCAGCACATCGCTCACTCGTCATGGAGCCGTTGATGTCGAACATCGATCTTGCGCGATTCCAGTTCGCGATGACGTCCATCTACCACTTCCTGTTCGTGCCGCTCACGATCGGGCTGGGGTTCCTCACGGCCATCCTGCAGACACGCTGGTACCGCACCGGCGACCCGAAACTCCGCCAACTCACCCGGTTCTTCGGTCACCTGCTCCTGATCAACATCGTCATCGGAGTGGTCACCGGCCTGGTGCAGGAGTTCCAGTTCGGCATGAACTGGTCGGAGTACTCCCGCTTCGTCGGCGACGTGTTCGGCGCACCCTTGGCGATGGAGGGCCTCGCAGCCTTCTTCCTGGAGTCGACCTTCCTGGGCCTGTGGTTGTTCGGCTGGGATCGACTTCCGAAGCGGCTCCACCTCGCCTGCATCTGGCTGGTCGCCCTCGGGTCCGCGCTGTCAGCCCTGTTCATCATGGCCGCCAACTCCTGGATGCAGAATCCGGTCGGCTACGAGATGAGCGCCGACGGCACCCCGCAGTTGAATGACATCGGCGCCATCTTCACCAACCCGGTGTTCATCTCCGCCTACATCCACGTCCTGCTCGCCTCGGCGGTGGCCGGGTCTGTGTTCATGCTCGCGGTGGCCGGCTACCACCTGCGCAAGAAGAACATGGAGTTCCTGACCGCCGCGAAGACCGCTCTCGCTGTGCTCCTGCCCTCGATCCTGCTGTCGATGGGGGTGGGTAGTGCCCTCGGTGTCGTCGAGGCCACCTACCAGCCGATGAAGATCGCGGCCGCAGAGGCACAATGGGAGACCTGCCAGCCCTGCTCGTTCTCGATGTTCCAGATCGGCGGGGGCAATGACGACCAGAACCCCACCCAGATCATCGAGATCCCCTACCTCTTGTCGTTCCTGGCCACCAACAGCCCCACCGGCCAGGTGATCGGCCTCAACGAACTGCAGGCGCAGTACGAGCAGCAGTACGGACCCGGGTACTACATCCCCAACGTGTTCGTCCAGTACTGGTCCATGCGACTGATGGCCTACACGGCCTCCGCTGTCGCATTGCTGGCAGTCATCGGTGTGTTCCTGTGGTGGCGCGGCCGACTGGCGGGAGCCAAGTGGTTCTGGACATTGAGCGTTGTCTCTGTGGTCACGCCCTACATCATGAACACGGCCGGCTGGTTGCTCACCGAGAACGGTCGCCAACCCTGGATCGTGCAGGGGATGATGAAGACAGATGATGCCGTGAGTCCGGCGGTGTCCGCGACCGAGATCTGGATCAGTATCGGTGCGTTCGCGTTGGTCTACGTCGTGCTCTTCATCGTCTGGTTCGGTCTGATGCTCAAGGCGGCCCGTGACGGCCTGCACGACGATGAACCTGATCAGTCCGATTCCGAATCCGATGCCGACCGCGTTCCGACGCTGACCTACTGACGGAGTCGATCATGGAACTACCCGTCGTCTGGTTCGTCATCGTCGCGATCTTCTGGGTCGGATTCTTCGTCCTCGAAGGCTTCGACTTCGGCGTCGGAGTGCTGCACCGACTCGTGGGCAAGGACGACGTCGAGCGCCGCGTGGCGATCAACTCGGTCGGCCCGTACTGGGATGCCAACGAGGTCTGGCTCATCGTCGGAGGTGCGGCCATCTTCGCTGCGTTCCCCGGCTGGTACGCCACCATGTTCTCGTCGTTGTATCTGGCGCTGGTCATCGTCCTGATCGCCCTCATCGTGCGCGGGTGTGCTTTCGAGTTCCGCGGCAAGCGCGACTCAGCCAGGTGGCGGTCCGGGTGGAGTTGGGCACTGGCGATCTCGAGTCTGCTCGTCCCGTTGTTGCTGGGCGTCGGGTTCGGCGATCTGCTCGCGGGCCTGCCCATCAACGAGAACCAGGTGTACACAGGCACATTCTGGAACCTGCTCACCCCGTACGGCCTGGTGACCGGCGTCACGTGGTTGGTGCTGTGCCTGGCTCACGGAGCGTCCTTCCTGGCGCTCAAGACCACGGATTCGGTCCGGGAACGCAGCGTGCAGCTCGGCAACGTGCTCGCTCCGGCGGCGCTGGTCCTCACGGTGGCTTGGGTGTTCTACACCATCGCCGTCAGCGGTGGAGTCAAGCCACTGGCGCTCGTCTTCCAGGCACTGGCGATCATCGGCGGCGCTGCTGTCATCGTGTTGCGGCGCCGCGGCGATGGAGACGGAGCGGCGTTCACCGCGAGCGTGATCGCCATCGGCGGCGCCGTCGCGTCGCTGTTCGCGAGTCTGTACCCGAACGTGATGGTCTCCAGCACCAGTGTCGCCAACAACCTCACGATCGAGAACACCGCCAGCGGCCCGTATTCGCTGCAGGTCATGACGATCGTCGCGCTGATCATGACCCCCATCGTGCTGGTGTACCAGGGTTGGAACTACTGGGTGTTCCGCAAGCGGGTGCAGGCCCCACCGGAGCTAGTTGCGGACGTCCCGGGTCTGAAACGCGATGTACCCGACCAGAGCAAGGACCAGGCCGCCGATCGTCAGACCCAGTAGCGGCACTGCACTCAGTTCCTGGGCTGGCAGGTTCGGTACGTGCGTGAACGGGGACAGGTTCACCAGCCACGACGGCAGCCCGAAGACGGGCCCGAGTTCGGTGAGTAGCGCAAAGAGTCCCATCAGGATCCACACGGTCCCCGCCCATCGCGGGAGGACCCCGACGAAGGCCAGTGCCAGACCGATCGCGAAGACCAGCGCCGGGAGCCATGCCGCGGCAGCGGTCAGCAGTCGGGTCAGGTCGCCGATGCCGTCGTCACCCTGTACGGCGAAGGCCATGCCGAGCACGACGCCCAGCGCGAGGAGGACCAGGACACCTCCCGCGAGCGCCACCACGACGTAGGACGACACCCACCGCGATCGTCGGGTCGCCGTCGAGAGCGCGAGGCTCGTGTGGCCGGCGAGCTCCTGCTGGTTGAGTCGCATGACCACCGAGACCACGAAAAACGTGGCGATGATCCCGCCGATGCCGATGTACGTGGCCAGGAAGGCGTCGATGATCGCCCCCGATCCTCCGAGGGTCTCGAAGAGATCGGCCAGGGCGGGACTGCTCGAGGCGAACTCGATCAGGGAGCTGCGGGAGATGCCGAGCACCAGCCCGACGAGGGCGTACCCCAGGATCCACCACACGACGGTGCTGCGTTCCAGCCGCCAGGCCAGCGAGTAGGAACCCGTGAGTCGTGACCCCGCGGCCGGTGCGCCCGCGGACTCATCGATGGCCGCGGCGCCGACGTCGCGTCGCCCCTGGATGGCGGTGGCCAGCACCAGCAGCACCGCAGTGACACCGAGGGGCACGATCAGCACCTCCCAGTGGTTGCCACCGAAGGGGTCGGCCTTGGCGATCCAGCCGAAGGGGGAGAACCACTGCAGGAGGTTGTCCTGCAGGTTGCCCACCCCGGCCACCACCCAGGAGGCCACGAGCACGGCGCCGGCGATGCCGTTGGCGCTGCGCGCGGAGTGGGTGAGCTGGTTGGTGATCGCGGAGACCCCGGTGAACACCATCGCGGCCGCGGCCCCGGTCAGGGTGAAGAGCAGCGAGGGAAGGGGTGCGAGCCCGACGGCCGCCATGAGACCTGTGCCGATGATGACGAAGGCGGCACTGCTCACGAGCGTGACACCGACCGCGGCGTACAAGGGGGCCACCCGGCTGGACCGGCCCGCCAGCAGCAGCTCCGCTCGACCCGACTGCTCCTCGGCCCGCACGTGCCGGGTCACCGTGAAGATGTTGACCAGACCCAGCACGAAGATGATGCCCACGCCGATCCGCCAGGCCGTCAGCCCCCCTGTCGACAGGGGGTTGGTGAGCGGGCCCAACAGAGCAGTCAACGCCGGGTTGCCGGAGAGGATGGCGACGAGCTGCAGGCGCTCATCCGCCGTGGGGTAGAGGCGATCCCAGGAAGCCGCCACTCCGACGACCATGACGGCGAGCAACGCCACCCAGATGACGATCCGCGTCCTGTCCCGCGAGAGGTCGAACCTCAGGAGGGTCGCTGTCCCCGTCATGAGGGGACCCGGTCGGGGAGATCGCCGAAGAAGGTGTCGCCCGCGGACTGCGGGTCGCCGGGCCGACGATCACGATCTCGGTCACGCAGGGAGATCACAGGCTCGGGGTCGTCCGCATCGTCCCCGCGGCTCTCGTCGCCACCGGACCCTCCCTCGCCCGACGACGACACGTCCCGGGAGTCGGCTCCGTAGTGACGCAGGAAGACTTCTTCGAGGCTGGGCGGACGGCAGTCGAGGGTGAGCGGCCCGGCGGACTGGACCGCCGCCAGAACCGCGGGCAGTCCCGCCGGCCCGACGTCGCACGTCAAGCGGTCACCCTCGATCACGTAGTCGTGCACGTGCGGGTTGTCGGCGAGACCCGCGACGGGGCGGGCGGTCGTCGCGGTGATCTGCATTCTGCTGAGATGCCGCAGTTCGGTGAGGCTGCCGGACTCGACGGTGCGACCGTTGCGGATCAGGGTGATCCGATCGGCGATCGCTTCCACCTCGCTCATGATGTGGCTGGACAGCAGGATGGTGGCCCCCTCGGCGCGCCGCTCGGTCACGCAATCACGGAACGCCTGCGCCATGAGGGGGTCGAGACCATCGGTGGGCTCGTCCATCAGGTACAGCGGGACGTCGGCGGCCAGCGCCGCGATGAGGACGACCTTCTGACGATTCCCCTTGGAGTACGTGCGGACCTTCTTGGACGGGTCGAGCTCGAAACGCTCCACCAACTCATCCCGTCGGGTCGGCACGACCTTCCGCATGCGCAGCAGCAGGTCGATCGTCTCGCCCCCGGTCAGTTGCGGCCAGAGTTCGAGGTCGCCGGGCACGTAGGCGAGGAACCGGTGCAGTTGCACGGAGTCCTGCCACGGGTCCAGACCCATGACGGTGAGGACACCCTCGTCCCGCTGGGCGAGACCGAGGAGGATCCTCAGGAATGTGGTCTTCCCGGCGCCGTTGGGTCCGAGGAACCCGTGGATCTCACCTTCGCCGACCTCGATCTCGAAGCCGGCGAGCGCCTCGGTGCTGCCGAAGGTCTTGCAGATCCCGCGGCCGCCGATGATCGGTCCGTCGAACTCCGGCGGCACGGGACCGGTCTCGGGCGTCTCCTGCTCGTCGGCCGAATCCCCCGTCGCGGTCTGCGCTGTCGGAGCTGATTCGGTCGAGGCGGGGCCCTCGGAGTCGAGCGGGGCCTCGGAGTGCAGGTCGCGTTCGGTCATGGGGGACAGGCTAAGCGGTCACCCGGCAACGGGTCGGACTCTCCCCTCGTCCGTGACCGGCCCGTCACCTTCCCTCGTCCGGGACCGGCCCGTCACC
>CAIWTL010000568.1 GCA_903915555.1 uncultured Micrococcales bacterium
GCGCCCCTTCACGATGACCTGGTAGGTGCCGGCGCGCGCCGTCTGGCTCCATCGCGCGAGATAGAGATACGACGTTCCACTGTAGGGCTCGTAAAACGGTGTCCGCTCATCGATGGTCAGGGTTGTACGTCGTCCCGCGGGATCGATCACCGTGACCAGCGGGAGTCGTCTCGCGGTCACCGCATTGGCGGGTGCGCGATCAGGGATCAGCAATTGGATGTCGAGGCGTTGTCCCGACTTCATGCCGACGCGAAATCCACGGGTATCGCCTTGCTTCACGGTCGCGTAGACCGCGAAGGACACGGTGCCGTCCACGAGCAGCGGACCCGCAGAGGGTGTCCTGTCAGCAGATGTGAGTTGGACCGGCTGGTGAGCATGGGCGCTGGGCGCGATCAGCCACAGACTGGCTGTGGCGACCACACTGGCGATACTGAGCTTGAGAAGGCGCACCTTTCGAGTATCACCGGGTTTGGACAAGCCCGCCAGGCGGATTCAGCACGCGAGACAATGGGGTCATGGTGTCGAGTCGAGACAGCGGCCTTTTCTCTGCGGTGGTCGCGGTTGCTGCGGGCCTCGAACTCGGCTCGACCCTCCGCCGCATCGTCCAAGCGGCAGTTGATTTGTCTGACGCCCGCTACGGCGCCCTGGGTGTGCTCGGTCCAGATGGACGCGTGGCCGAATTCATCCACGTGGGTATGGAGCCAGAAGTGGTCCGCGAGATCGGCGATGCCCCTCTAGGTCGAGGCATCCTCGGGCTGCTTATCGATCATCCGGTCGCCCTCCGAATAGACGATATCGCCGAGCATCCTGCGGCCGCGGGCTTCCCTGACCATCATCCGCCCATGCACTCTTTCCTCGGCGTCCCAGTGCGCGTACGCGGCCGCGTCTTCGGCAACCTCTACCTGACCGAGAAGCGCAGCGGTGACTCTTTCACGAGCGAAGACGAGCACACCGTCGCTGCCTTGGCCGCTGCGGCTGCGGTTGCGATCGAGAACGCTCGCCTCTTCGAGTTCACTCGGCTGCGCGGACGGTGGATGAGGGCCATCACCGAGATCGACAACGCCGTGCTCACCGGAGCGACGTCCGAAGACGTGCTTCGCATGATCGCGAGCGAAGCACGTGCCCTGGCCGCAGCTCAGATGGCCGTCATCGCGTTGCCGGATTCTGGCGGCGGCTTCAGCGTGGAGATCGTCGATGCGGACGACAGCGGCATGGAATCCGCCCTGCTCGGGGCGTCTGCCACCGAGTCCTCGGATCCGCCGTTGCCCGGCACCGTGGTCTCGCTGCCGCTTCGTGCACCGGAGCGCACCCTGGGGTTGCTCTACCTGGTGTGGAGCGACGGGGGGCCAGGACTTGACCTCGAGGCACGCGAAGTCGCCGAAGGCTTTGCCGCTCAGGCAGCGGTCAATGTCGCGCTCGCGGAAGCGCGTAGCGAGCAGGAACGCCTTGCCGTCTACGAGGATCGAGACCGCATCGCCCGTGACCTGCACGATCTCGTGATCCAGCGTCTCTTCGCGACGGGTATGCAACTCCAGGGGGCCGCGAGGATCGACGGGCTTCCCGTGGAAGCAGCGGATCGCATCAGCCGCGCTGTCGATGATCTCGACGACACCATCCGTGAGATTCGGCAGACGATCTTCGCCCTGCATGAGCCGATGGACACGGATGCCCAGTCGGTGCGGAGCCGAGTCCTTCGCGAGGTCGACCACAGCGAGGAGTTCCTGGGATTCGCGCCATCGGTGCGCTTCATTGGACCGGTCGACACCCTGATCGATCATGAGCTCGCCGACAACCTGATGGCGGTCCTGCGTGAAGCTCTCGCCAACGTCGCGAAGCATGCACATGCCCACCGAGTAGATGTCCAGGTGCAGGCGACAAGTGACGGTGCTCTGCTGATCGTCACCGATGACGGCGCGGGGGTTACTGACGGCGGGCGGCGATCCGGAC
>CAIWTL010000569.1 GCA_903915555.1 uncultured Micrococcales bacterium
CCCAAGGACTACGACGCCAACGCCATCATGCAGGCGGTGGTCGACGCCATCCGGGCCGCCCACGGACTGGACCCGGCGGCGGCCTGACGGTGGAGGACGTCGGGGGGGACCTCCCGGTCGGCCGGTCCCGGACCTTCCCGGCGTCGGAGCTCCGGTGGCGGTTCTCGCGATCCTCGGGCCCCGGTGGGCAGTCGGTGAACACGACCGACTCTCGCGTGTCCCTGTCGTGGCGTCCGCGCTCGTCCGGCGCGGTCAGTGACGCCCAGCGAGCGCGGCTGTCGGCCCGGCTGGACCTCGACTGCGACGGCGTCATCACGGTGGTCGCCGCCGAGCACCGTAGTCAGTGGCAGAACCGGCGAGCGGCCCGGCTGCGGATGGCGGATCTCATCGCGGCGGCGTTGGCCCCGCCGCGGCGACGTCGGCGCCCGACGCGCCCCACGCGCTCCGCAGTGGAGCGCCGACTGTCGGGGAAACGGCACCGAGCGGAAGTGAAGCGCCGCCGCGCTCGACCTACGGATCCCACATAGTCCATTCGTCGTTACCGGCGAGTAGTCGCGAGGTTACCGGCGCGTAGGGGGTGACCCGCGGCAGTGGTGCCGGTCACAGTGGAGGCACCACCACAAGGAGAGCCATGACCCACTTCGATCTCGGAACCGACGCCTTCGTCGAGCAGCGCGACCTCTCGACCCTCCAGGATCCCTGGGCCGCCGGTGAGATCGCGGCCCGCTCCCGGGTCAGCGAGTCGCTGCCCGTGCTGCCCAACCTCGGTCCATGGGCCGAGAGCATGGATCTCCCCGGCCTCGACTGCTCGGCCCTCGGCAGACACTGAGCGGGGGCGGCTCGGCCCGCTCACCCACCCACGACGACGATCTTGCCGCGGGTGTGCCCCGCCCGGTTCTGCTCCAGCGCTGCGACGGTCTCATCGAGCGGATAGGTCCGGGCGACGTCGACGGACAGGTCGCCGGTGGCCACCCGGTCCAGCAGTCGTGACAGTTGGGTTGCGTTCGGCCTGACGAACACGTATCGCTCGGAGATCCCCAGTTCCGCACCGATCGCGGCCATGCGGGCCGCGTCCACGACTCCTGTCAGTCTGCCCCCCGGTGCGATGACCGCCGGGACGGAGTCGAGTGCCTCGCCTCCGACCAGATCCACGACCACGGACACCCCGTCCGGGGCCACCGCCCGCACCTGCGCCGCGACGTCGGCGGCGTAGTCGATCGGCCGGGCGCCCCACGATTCGAGGATTCCGTGGTTGCGGGCGGAGGCCGTCCCCAGCACGGTGGCACCGCGCCCGAGGGCCAACTGTGTCGCGAACGACCCGACACCGCCCGTCGCCGCATGGATGAGCACCACGTCGCCGGGACCAACGGCAGCGGCATCGAGCAGTTGCTCGGCGGTCAGTCCGGCAAGGGGAAGTGCACCGGCGTGCACGATGTCGACGTCGTCGGGCACGCGGGTGACCGCCCGCTCGGGGACGCTGACCAGTTCCGCGAAGGTGCCCCACTGGA
>CAIWTL010000570.1 GCA_903915555.1 uncultured Micrococcales bacterium
AGATGGGGGAGACATCGTTCATCAATGCGATCCAGACCGACGCCGCCATCAACCCCGGCAACTCCGGCGGTCCTCTCGTGGACGGTGCCGGGAGGGTGATCGGCGTCAACTCCGCCATCGCATCGCTCGGCAGCGGTGGCGGTCAGGCGGGCTCCATCGGGCTCGGGTTCGCCATCCCCATCGACACCGCCCAGCGCATCGCCGGCGAGATCATGCAGACCGGGTCGTCGCAGACCCCCGTCGTGGGCGTGCAACTCGACTCCCAGTACGCCGGTCCCGGTGCCCGCATCGCGGACGTGACCCCGGGCGGGGCGGCCGACCAGGCCGGACTGCGTTCCGGTGATGTCATCACCGCCGTCGATGGTCGCGCGGTGAGCGACAGCACAGCCCTGGTGGTCTCGATCCGCGACAACGGGGTCGGCGACGAGGTGACCCTGACCGTCGACGACGGCAGCGGCCCCCGGGACGTGACGGTGACCCTGCAGGGCTCCGAGGGCTGAGTCCTCCCTGCGGTGGTCGATGGGGTCGTGGCACCCGGCCCGGCCCCCGCCCTGCTACGCCCCGATTGCCGCGGAGCCGGCGCGATCCTCGGCCATCGCCTCGAGGACCGCGCGAACGAGGATGCGGATCCCCACGGCGATGCTGCGCTCGTCGACGTCGAAGCGTGAGTGATGCAGATCCAGGTGATCGGCCGAGGACGGGTCGTGGGTGCCGAGGCGCACGTAGGCCCCCGGTGCCGCCGACGTCATCCAGCCGAAGGAGTCGCCCCCCCATGAGTGCTCCGTCTCCGTGACGGCTGCCTCTCCGAGGAAGGACCGGCCCGAGCGGGCCAGGATGCGTGCCGCGCGCTCGTCGTTGACCACGGGGGGCACCCCGCGCACATGCCGCAGCGACCAGTCGGCCCCGGTGGGCGACAGGATGTCGTCGAGGCACTGGTGCAGGACACCGGGCACGACGTCCCAGGCGGGACGGTCGGGGGTTCGCAGAGAGCCGGTCACGACCCCCCGGGCGGGGATGACATTGGCTGCCGCGCCGGCGTGGATGGCGCCGAAGACCAGGCGGCAGTTGTGCGGGCCGCCCATCCGATCGGTCACCGCGGCCGGAAGGTCGATGACCAGGCGGGCCATCACCGTCACGAGGTCCACGGTGCGGTGGGGTCGGGCGGTGTGCCCGCCCGGGCCGGTGAGTGTGACCTCCACCAGGTCGGAAGCGGAGGTGATGGCTCCGATCCGTGTCCCCAGCGTTCCGACGTCGATCTTCGGATCGCAGTGCAGCGCGAACACCGCCTCGGTGTCGTCCAGCAGCCCCGCCTCCACGATTTCGACCGCGCCGCCGGGTACGCGCTCCTCGCCCGGTTCGAACAGCAGGCGGACTCGTCCCGGGAGCAGTCCTGCGCGTGCCAGGCGGTTCAGTACCAATCCGGCGCCCAGGACGACGGTCGTGTGGACGTCGTGTCCGCAGGCGTGCGCCACGCCGTCGTTGCGCGACCGGTAGGGGACGTCCTTCACGTCCTCCATGGCGAGGGCGTCGAGGTCGGCGCGCAGCGCGACGCGCGGCCCGTCGGTACCGATGTCGCACCACAGGCCCGTGCCCGATGCCAGGCGGTGCGGATCCAGACCGTCGACGATGAGGCGTTCCATGACCGCGTCCGTGGTGACCGACTCCTCGAAACTCAACTCGGGTTCGGCATGCAGGCGTCGTCGGAAGGCGATGAGGTCGGTGTCGTGCGACGCCACCCAGTCGTCTGCCTCGGCGAGCGCCCGGGGGTCGGCCGTGAGTTGAGCATGGTTCGGCGCCACCATCCGGCCGTCGGTCCTGCTGCCCCGCGGCTCGACACTCATCGGGCGGGGCTGTCCTGGGCGAAACTGTCACGGGAGAATTCCGTGACCAACAGATCGACGACGTCCTTGAGGCTCCCTCCGGTGTCGATCACCGCCCGCTGACGCTGGTAGCTGGCGCCCTCGTCCAGGATCTCGCGGACCCACCCCAGTTGGGTGGTGCACCCGAGGGAACCTGCCGTCGCCTCGAGGTCCGTGACGAGTCGTTCGATGTCCCCGCGGATGGGGCTGGTCGACCCGTCGGTCCGTACGAGGGCGGCGTCCAACCCGAACCGGGCGGCACGCCACTTGTTCTCCCGGACCACCCAGCCCACGGGCTGCGGCGGTTCGCGCCCGGCCTCGTAGGCGGCGTCGAGGTACTCCACGAGGCACTGCGCCAGCGCCGACAGGGCGATGACCTCGCGCAGGGTCGCCATCCCGTCGCACATGCGGAACTCGAGGGTGCCGTACATGACATGGGGGCGGATGTCCCACCAGATCTCCCGGATCGACCCGATGGAGTTCGTGGCGATCATGGACTCGATGAACTGCTCGAACGCAGCCCAGTCGGCGAAGTGCGACGGCAGGCCGGCGGTGGGCATCGCCTCGAAGATCTTGGTCCGCACCGAGGCCAGCCCGGTGTCCTCGCCCTCCCAGAACGGTGACGCCGCGCTGAGGGCGACGAAGTGGGGCAGGTAGTCGAGGAGGCTGTTCATGATCTGGATGGCCCGCTCCTTGCCGCCGACCCCCACATGGAAGTGCACCCCGTGGATCTGGAGCCGGCGGGCCGGCCACTGGATGCGCTCCACGAGGGCGTCGTAGCGCTCACTGGGGCTGCGCTGCAGTGTCTTGGGATCCGCGAAGGGATGCACGCCACCGCCCAGGAGCGCCAGGCCACGGGGCTGCAGCACGGCGTCGACCTCGCGCACCGTTGCGCTCAGGTCCTCGTAGGCCTCGGCAGGTGTCGCACAGACCCCCGTGATGATCTCGATCGTCGACAGGAACAACTCGTGCTTGGCCTTGGGGTGCTCGTCGGCGCCCGGGTGGTGCTCCATGAGCGCGCCGATGATCTCGTCGGATGCCGGAACCAGCGCGCCCGTCACCCGGTCCACTATTCCCAGTTCGACCTCGACGCCCAGACTGCGACTCGGGGACGGTGTGAACTCCACGGCCATGTGTCCAGCTCCTGACGACTTCGATGTCAACGCCCAGGGTAGTGATCGGTGGGCTCCGAGGTCCGGTGGAGGCGCTCCGCGGTGCAAGTCCCGAGTGCGTCGGCCCCGGGGGCACTAGCCTTGCGGGATGGATCCGGTCCCCGCCATGGCCAGCGTGCCGTCCGTGGCCCAGGGGCCACCGGGATGCGCTGCCGTGGCCGCGGGCAGTCGCGACACCGCTCTGGCGGCAGCCGCTGTCCTGCGCGCGGGGGGCAACGCTGTCGACGCCGCGTTGGGCGGCACGTTGGCCGCCTGCGTCTCCGAGGTCGTGTTCACGTCCCTGGGAGGCGGCGGGTTCCTCATGCTGCACCCCCCCGGGGCGGACAGCGCCGTCCTCGACTTCTTCGTCAACACCCCCGGGCTCGGTGCGTCGCCGACGGAGGACGAGGAGCCGGAGTTCACTCCGGTGACGCTGCGATACCCGGGGAAGGAGCAGGTGTTCCACGTCGGCCCCGGGTCGGTCGCGGTCCCCGGTGCCCTCGCGGGTTTCCTGCACGCCCACCGCGACCACGGTCGGGCCGACATCGCGACCGTGGTCGCCCCCGCCATCGAACTGGCCCGCACCGGCGCCGTGCTCGAGCCGATCCAGGCGACCGTCCTCGACCTGGTCAGGGAGATCATGTCCCTGACCGAGGAGTGCTCTCGGCTCATCTCGACGCCGCGCGGGCATGCCGTGGCCGGGGACGTCCTGCACAACGAGGACTTCGCCCGGTTCCTGCGCCGGGTCGGTGAGGGGGAGATCACGTCCCTCACGTCCCTGCCGTTCGCGGATCCCCTCCTCGACCTGATGACCCACACCTCCGGCCACGTGACCCCGGAGGACCTGGCCCGCTACGAGGTGATGCTGCGCGAGCCGCTGCATGTGGAACGCAACGGCTACCTCATCGACCTCAACCCGCCTCCCGCCTTCGGCGGCGTGATCGTCGCGGAGGCGCTGGAGCGACTGCCCGTCGTCGACGGATCGACCGCGGGATGGGCGTCGGCCGTGGCCGCACTCCGGG
>CAIWTL010000571.1 GCA_903915555.1 uncultured Micrococcales bacterium
GGTCGTCTCGAGCCCCACCTCGACCTCGAAGAAGTCCGCCCGTTGGCTCAGCTGGAAACCGTCGTGATCACCGTCCTGGCCCAGTCCGACGCGCCCGGCCCCGGCGAACACCTGCCGGGACACGAAGAACGGGGTCAGGCACGTCACGATGTCGGGGAACCGCGTGGCCCGGGACATCAGGTAGTTCTCGTGTGTCCCGTACGACGCGCCCTTGTTGTCGGTGTTGTTCTTGTAGAGCTGCAGGGGCAGTCCCCCCGGCATGGCCGCGGCGAGGACGGCCGCCCGCGCCATGATTCGCTCGCCGGCGGTGTCCCAGAGGACCGCGTCGAACGGGTTGGTCACCTCGGGCGTGGAGTACTCCGGGTGGGCGTGGTCGACGTACAGCCGCGCCCCGTTGGTGAGGATGACGTTGGCCAGCCCGAGGTCCTCGTCGGTCAGCTGACTGGGGTCGGCGTCGGCCCGTGAGAGGTCGTACCCGCGGGCGTCACGCAGCGGGCTCTCCTCGTCGTAGTCCCAACGGGTGCGGACCCTGCGCTCCCCCAACGTGTCGTGGGCGTAGGCGTTGACGATCTGGGAGGACGCCAGCATGGCGTTCACGTGGGGTTTGCCGGGCACGGAGATGCCGTATTCGGTCTCGATGCCCATCACGCGATGCACGGTCACACCGAGAGCCTAGAACGCGCACGCGCCCACCGACACTCGTCGGTGGGCGCGTCGCGATCTCGGAAGGGATCTCCCCCGAGGACTTACTTGGCCATCTCGACGCCCTCGAGGCTCTCCATGTCCTCCAGCTGGACGCCCTTGGTCTCCTTGACGTACTTGAGCACGTAGAAGAAGGAGACGACGGCGCCGAGGGTGAACAGCCCGTAGGCGAGGCCCAGCGAGATACCCACGAGGCCGGGGAAGGTCTCCGAGACGATGAAGTTGGCGATCCAGTTGGACATGACCGCCACCGACATCGCTGCAGCACGGATCTTGTTCGGGAACATCTCGCCCAGCAGGACCCACACGATCGGACCCCAGGTGGCCGCGAAGAACGCCACGTACAGGTTGAGCATGACCACAGCCACCCAGCCCGATCCGGAGGACAGCAGTGGCGTGTTCAGTTCCGAGACGCCTGTGCAGCCGGCCTGACCGCCGGCATCCAGGATCGCCTGGGTGCACTTGGGAGCGGTCTGGAACACGATCGTCAGAATCCCGAGAGTGACCGCCATGCCCAAAGACCCCACCAGCAGGAGCGGCCGGCGACCGGCGCGGTCGATCAGGGCGATGGCGACGAACGTGAAGATGACGTTGACCGCCGAGATGATGGTCGACGTCAGGAAGGCGCGGCTCTCGTCGAAGCCGACGGCGCTCCAGATGAGGTTGGAGTAGTAGAACACGGCGTTGATACCGACGAACTGCTGCAGGACCGCCAGGATGATGCCGACCCAGACGATGGGGAGCAGCCCGAGTTTCGGCCCCTTGATGTCCGACATGCTCATCTTGTGTTCGCCCGCCAGTGACTCCTCGATGGAGTGCAGCCGCGGGGTCACGTCCTCGACGTAGATCTGCTCGAGAACCTCCTTGGCCTCCGCCGACTTGCCCTTCGCCACCAGGTAGCGCGGGGACTCGGGCAAGGTGAGCGACAGCACCCAGTAGATGACGGCGGGGATGACCATGCACAGGAACATCCACTGCCAGGCGGCCAACCCGAGCGCCAACTCGTTGTTGGCCTCGACGGGCGGGACCTCCGGGTTCAGCATCGGCGCCTGGACTTCGTTGGGGACGAGGCTGATGATCACCTGGTTGACCAGCTGGGTGGCGAAGATGCCGAACACGATCGCCAACTGGAACAGCGATGTCAGCCGACCGCGCAGGTGGGCCGGGGCGATCTCGGAGATGTACATCGGGGAGACCACCGCTGCGAGACCGATGGCGAAGCCACCGACGATGCGCCACAGCATGAAGTCCCACAGGCCGATGGGGAAGGCCTGGCCGACCCCCGCGATCAGGAACAGGATGGCGGCGGTGACCATGACCTTCTTGCGACCGTACTTGTCGGTGAGGCGCCCACCGATGAATGCGCCGATCGCAGAGCCGAGCAGCGCGATCGCGACCGCGAAGCCCTGCATGAACTTGTCGGTGACCTGGAACTCGTAGAAGACGGCCTTGTTGGCCCCGTTGATGACCGAGCTGTCGTAGCCGAAGAGGAAACCGCCGAGCGCGGCGATGACCGCGATGTAGACGACCTTCCCGGTGTGCACGGCTGCTACGTCGGTGCTGTCGCCGCTGGAACTACCTGTGTCGACCGGACCCTGCATGAGGCCTCCCTGATCTGGATGGGCCCCACGCTAGCGATCAGCGGCACCTGTTCGCTCGGTATTCACTTCCCTCGCCCGGCGCGTCCCGGGCACCGTCCGATTTGTTCCCGGGGGCACCGGTTCAGAGGTACTGACCGGTGTTGGCGACGGACTCGATGGAACGGCCCTGGTCGTCGCCGGTCTTGCCCCGGACGAGCGTTCGGATGAACACGATCCGCTCCCCCTTCTTGCCGGAGATACGCGCCCAGTCGTCGGGGTTGGTCGTGTTGGGAAGATCCTCGTTCTCGCGGAACTCGTCCACGCAAGCCGCCAGCAGATGCTGGACGCGGATGCCCTTCTGGCCCGTGTCGAGGAACTCCTTGATCGCCGACTTCTTGGCCCTGGCGACGATGTTCTCGATCATGGCACCGGAGTTGAAGTCCTTGAAGTACAGGATCTCCTTGTCGCCGTTCGCGTAGGTGACCTCGAGGAACCGGTTCTCGTCCGACTCGGAGTACATGCGCTCGACAGCTGCCCTGATCATGGCGCTGCAGGTGGCCTCCGGGGACCCAGCGTTCTCCGCGAGGTCGTCGGCATTGAGCGGCAGATCGGGGGTCAGGTACTTCGCGAAGATGTCCGCTGCCGCTTGGGCGTCGGGCCGCTCGATCTTGATCTTTACGTCCAGCCGACCGGGACGCAGGATCGCCGGATCGATCATGTCCTCACGGTTCGAGGCGCCGATGACGATGACGTTCTCGAGACCTTCGACACCGTCGATCTCACTGAGCAACTGGGGAACGATGGTGTTCTCGACATCGCTGGACACACCGCTGCCGCGCGTCCGGAACAGCGAGTCCATCTCGTCGAAGAAGACGATGACGGGCATCCCCTCGCTGGCCTTCTCCCGAGCTCGCTGGAACACCAGACGGATATGACGCTCCGTCTCGCCGACGTACTTGTTGAGCAGTTCCGGCCCCTTGATGTTGAGGAAGAAGGACCGGGCGTCGTCACGACCCTCCACCTCGGCGACCTTCTTGGCCAGGGAGTTCGCGACGGCCTTAGCGATGAGAGTCTTGCCGCACCCGGGCGGACCGTAGAGCAGGATGCCCTTCGGCGCGGCGAGCTGGTGCTCCGCGAACAACTCCTGGTGGAGGAACGGGAGTTCGACGGCATCGCGGATCAGTTCGATCTGACCCGACAGACCACCGATGTCCCCGTAGTCGATGTCGGGGACCTCTTCCAGCACGAGCTCCTCGACCTCGGCCTTGGGGATCTTCTCGAGGACGAAACCGCTGCGGTTGTCCAGGAGCAGGGAGTCGCCGGCGCGCAGGGTGATCTCGCGCAGGGGCTCGGCAAGGCGGACGACGCGCTCGTCGTCGGTGTTGCCGATGACCAGAGCGCGTTCGTCGTCCAACTTCTCCTTGAACATCACGATGTCGCCGGCCCGCTCGAACTCGCGGGCGCCGATCACGTTGAGGGACTCGTTGAGCATCAACTCCTGCCCCGGCCGCAGATCCTCGAGCGTGACAGCGGGCCCGGCGATGACCCGCATCTTGCGGCCGGACGCCAGGACGTCGAGCGACTCGTCGTCATTGGCCTGCAAGAACACGCCGTAGCCGGTCGGAGGCTCGGCCAGCCGGTCGACCTCGGCCTTGAGCGCCACGATCTGATCGCGCGCCTCCCGCAGGGTGGCCGCCATCCGTTGGTTCTGTGACTGACAGGCGGCCAGTTCTCGGCGGAGGTCCCCGATGCGGCGCATGGCGGCGTCGGACCGATCGAAACCAGGGCTCTCGGTCATGGTGACCACCTCCTGTTCTGGGCACCCTACCCAGCGGGGGGCGGGACGCCACTCATTCACCGAAAACTACTCACGCCCCACCGACTGTCACGGATGGTCGGATTCGGACCCTTCCGTCCCTGCCCCATCCTGCGGTGATTGCCCGACGTCCGCAACGGTTGGCCGGCCCTCGCCACCCGCCAGCCACCTCATACCCCGCGACGACCCGAGATGAGGACACCCTGCGGTCGACTCCCTACGATCGCGGGGTGGCTGGGGAATCCGACCTACTCGCGTCGACGACCCAGCGTCGGATGCTCGGCGGCGCCTTCCTGGGTGCGACAGCCGGTGTCGTGGGGGTCACGTCCCTGGAGGCCGTGCTCATCCCGTTGCAGGAGGAGTTCGACCTCTCGGTCGACCGTCTGAACCAACTGGTGTTGGCGGTCGCGGCGGGCGGCCTCTTGATCCTGTTCGCAGCAGGCGCGCTCACCGACCGGTTGGGACCGCGTCGTGTCCTGCTCGCGGGCGGCCTCGTCACCACGCTCGGCGCCCTGATGGTCGCGGGCGCGACCGGATTCGGGGGTCTGGTGGCCGGTCGGGTGATCGGCGGCGTGGGCAACACGGCAATGACAGTGGCGTCCCTGGCTGTACTGAACTCGGCAGTGAGCGACGACCGCGCCCGCGCCCGCGTCTTCGGCAGCTTCGCGGCCGCCACGGGCGCTGCACTGCTGGTCTCCCCCCAGGTGAGCAGTCTGATCGCCGACCGACTGGGGTGGCGCTGGGTCCCTGCCCTCTGGATCGCCGTCGCGCTGGGGGCCGTCCTGACGCTGTGGGGATGTGCACTGCCCACCGGTTCCGGACGGCGGCGGGAGCTGTTCACTCCGCTCGCTGCGGGGTTGGCCCTCTCGGGAGCCTGCGTCGCCGCACTCACCGCCGCCGGCGAAACGGTCACCCCCGGCGTGGCACTCATCGTGACGGTCGGCGCCCTCGTTTCCCTCATGCTCCGGTGGCGGTCGCTGCGCAGGGCGTCCGTCACGCCAACCCTGGACGTCTCGGTGTTCGCCGCGCCGGGCGCCAAGGCCCTGATGGCCGCGCTCCTGACCTCGGCGGCGGTTCCTGTGACGTTCTACACGAACCTGCTCCTGCAGTACCGACTGGAGGTGGACTCGCTGCAGGCCGTTCAGGCGCTGATCATCCCGCAGGCCGCCGGAGTCCTCGGAGGCCTGGTAGGGGGGTGGGTGAGTGTTCGGATCGGCTCGCTGCGCGCGACCGGCCATGGGCTTGCCCTGGGTAGTGTCGCCGCGCTCACCTGCGTGGGCTACCTCACCATCGCCGATCCGCCCTCCGCACCGGTGATCGTGATGCTGGTCAGCGGATTCACCCTCGCGACCGGATCCGTGCTGGGCACATTGACCAAGGCGATCCTGGACTGCGCTCCGCGGGCCGCCTCCGGGGCGGCAGCCGCCTGGCGGCAAGCCGGGTGGATCACCAGCATGGCAGTGGGCGGTGCCCTCACCGGTGCGGCGGTGTTCTCCTTCTTCAGCAACACCTGGCAGGAGAGCCTGCGGCAGGCCGGGGTGTCCGAGGCCGTCGCAGCGCGGGTGGCCGAGGCGATCCGAGGAGGGCTGCCGATCGTCGAACTGCTCGCCGATCCACGCATCGAAGGCGTCGCGGGGCAGCAGGCCATCGAGCGTCTCGTCGGGTTGGGCTCCGCCCAGGTCGACACCTTTCGCCTGGTCGCGCTGGTGGCGGCGGTGACCCAGGCCATCAGCCTGTGCTGCGTCCTCGTGGCGATCCGCCGGCGCGCACCGATGGGCTCCTCATGAGGGCGATCACGAGCCTGGTTCGCCGGACGCAGGGTCCAGGGTCGCGACCTCCGGCGGCCGAGGTCCGGAGTAGTCGGGGCCGTATGCGCCGGGTGCCGGCCTGCGGCGTCGCAGCGGTGGCTCCTGCCCGTCGGCCAGCCGCCGGGTCGCCAGCAGGAACGCCGTGTGGGCGATCATGCGGTGGTCGGGTCGCACCGCCAGTCCCTCGAGATGCCAGGTCCGCACCATCGACTCGGTGGCACGGGGCTCGGTCCAGCGGGCGTCCGCGCGCAACTGCTCGGCGAGCCGGGACAGCTGGGTGGTCGTGGCGACGTACCCGATGAGTCGGCCTCCCGGCCGCAGGATGCGGGCCGCTGCGTCCAGGCAGTCCCATGGAGCGAGCATGTCCAGCACGAGCGCGTCCGCGTCCGCAGGCATCGCTTCGGCGAGATCCCCCACGATCAACTGCCAGTGCGCCGGGGTCCCACCCGGTGGGATCGATCCGGCCGCCGTGAACCACCGCTCGACGTTCCTGCGTGCGACCTCCGCGAACTCGGGCCTCATCTCATAGGAGACCACCCGCCCGGTGGGTCCGACCGCGGTGAGGAGGAAGCAGGTGAGCGCCCCTGACCCGGCTCCGGCCTCCACCACCGTGGATCCCGGCCCGATGCCCGCCAATCCGACGATGGCGAAGGCGTCCTTGGGGTAGATGTTCGCCGCGCCGCGGCCCATCGACAGGACGAAGTCCTCCAGGATCGGCCGCAGGGCGAGGTAGGGCATACCACCGCTGCTGGTGACCACGCTGCCCTCGGTTGAACCGATCAGATCGTCGTGGGGAAGTGCCCCCTTGTGCGTGTGGAACACC
>CAIWTL010000572.1 GCA_903915555.1 uncultured Micrococcales bacterium
CCGAGTGCCGCGGCCGTGGCCTCGTGGTGGACGACCCCTGTACGACGTGCCACGGCTCCGGTCGCGGCACCAGTACCCGAACCGTCCAGACGCGGATCCCGTCGGGCGTCAAGGACGGTCAGCGCATCCGGCTTCCCGGCAAGGGCGCGCCCGGCGAGAACAACGGTCCCGCCGGCGACCTCTACGTCGTCGTACACGTCTCCCAACACCCCGCCTTCGGCCGGTCGGGAGACAACATCACCGTCACCGTGCCGATCACGTTCGCCGAGGCCGCGTTGGGCTCACAGGTCAAGGTGCCTGTTCCCGGTGGCAGCACCGTGACCGTCAAGATCCCGGCGGGCACCGCGAACGGCCGCACCTTCCGCGTGCGCGGCAAGGGCGTGCGACGGCGTGACGGCACCAACGGGGACGTCCTCGCAACGGTGGACGTCCTCGTGCCGACCGGACTGTCCGACGAGGCACGCGAAGCCCTGGCGGCCTATCAGTCGGCGGCCGAGGGAGCAGACCCGCGCGCCGACCTCATGAAGGCAGCAGGTGTGGCGGGAGAATCGTGATGAGCGAACTCCCCGCCGACCACGCAGCCCCGGCCACCGACGACCCCGTCTATGTCATCTCTGTCGCCGCGACGCTGTCGGGTCTGCATCCCCAGACGTTGCGGCAGTACGACCGGCTCGGCCTCGTATCACCGGCGCGCAGCTCGGGACGCAACCGCCTCTACTCACTGCGCGACATCATGAGGCTGCGCCAGATCCGGCGCCTGTCGGACAGCGGCGTCAATCTCACCGGGATACTCCGGATCCTCGAACTCGAGGATGAGGTGGGAATGCTCCGCGACCGCATCGACAGCATCACCGCCGAGCAGCACTCGCGTGCCCTCGTCGTCTGGCGACCAGACCGACGGCGCAAGGGCGCCTGACCCCGAACCCCATCACCACATGTCCATCACAGCCCAGGAAAGACGAGCCCAGGAAAGACCATGGATCTGAACTTCACCACCAAGAGCCAGGAGGCGCTGTCCGCAGCCGTCCGCAACGCTGCGGCCCACGGCAACGCGCACGTCGAGCCGGCCCATCTGCTGCATGCCCTCATCGAGCAGCAGGACAGCATCGCCGTCGCCCTGCTCAACGGGCTTCACGTCGACCAGATCGACCTGCGCGCGGCGGTCGACCAGGCGATCAATTCCATCCCCTCGGCCAGTGGGTCGTCCGTGTCGCAACCGCAGCTGAGCAACGAGTCCTACCGCGTGCTCAACGACGCCCAGAAGTTGGCGCAGGAGCGCGGTGACGAGTACATCTCCACCGAGCACATCCTCATCGCACTGGCGCAGTCGCCGTCGATGGGCCCCATCCTGAGCCAGCGCGGGGCGACCCCCGAGGCACTCATCGAGGAGCTGGGCAAGGTCCGCGGGTCGAGTCGCATCACCAACGCCGATCCCGAGGCCAGCTTCCAGGCGCTGGAGAAGTACGGCACCGACCTCACCGCCTTGGCGCGGGACGGCAAAATCGATCCGGTCATCGGCCGCGACCATGAGATCCGCCGGGTGGTTCAGGTGCTGTCGCGCCGCACCAAGAACAACCCCGTCCTCATCGGCGAGCCCGGTGTCGGCAAGACGGCGGTGGTCGAGGGGCTCGCCCAGCGGATCGTTGCAGGAGACGTCCCCGAGTCGCTGCGCGGAAAGACGCTCGTGGCGCTCGACCTCGGCGCCATGGTCGCCGGCGCGAAGTACCGCGGGGAGTTCGAGGAGCGGCTCAAGGCCGTCCTGGAGGAGATCAAGGACTCCGACGGGCAGATCATCACCTTCATCGACGAGTTGCACACCGTCGTCGGCGCCGGCGCGTCCGGGGAGGGGGCGATGGACGCGGGCAACATGCTGAAGCCGATGTTGGCGCGCGGTGAACTGCGCATGGTGGGTGCCACGACCCTCGACGAGTACCGCGAGCACATCGAGAAGGACCCCGCGCTCGAGCGACGTTTCCAGCAGGTGCTGGTCGCCGAGCCGAGCGTCGAGGACACCATCGCGATTCTGCGCGGCATCAAGGAGAAGTACGAGGCGCACCACAAGGTGTCGATCGCCGACCAGGCCCTGGTCGCGGCCGCGACCCTGTCGGACCGCTACATCACCTCACGGTTCCTGCCGGACAAGGCCATCGACCTGATGGACGAGGCCGCGTCCCGGCTGCGGATGGAGATCGACTCCGCCCCTGTGGAGATCGACGAACTCCAGCGCGCGGTGGATCGCCTGCACATGGAGGAGTTGGTCCTGTCCAAGGAGACCGACGAGGCCTCCAAGGAGCGCCTCGCCAAACTCAGTCAGGATCTCGCCGACAAGGAGGAGCGCCTGGGGGCGCTGCGGTTGCAGTGGGAGCAGGAGAAGTCCGGGCTCGATCACATCGGCGAACTGAAGATCCGCATCGACGAGTTGCGCACGGTGGCCGAGAAGGCGCAGCGGGACGGTGACTTCGAGCAGGCGTCGCGGATCCTGTACGCCGAGATCCCGGCGCTCGAGGAGAACCTCGCGGAGGCCATCGCCGCCAACACCGAGCGGCCGGCCGAGGCCATGGTCGCGGAGGAGGTGACGTCCGACGACATCGCCGAAGTCGTGTCGACGTGGACGGGGATCCCGGCCGGTCGCATGCTCGAGGGCGAGACCGAGAAGCTGCTGAACATGGAGGCCGAACTCGGACAGCGCGTCA
>CAIWTL010000573.1 GCA_903915555.1 uncultured Micrococcales bacterium
GACACGAACGCCCATCTCCGACGGAGGTGGGAGCAGGGTCAGGGCCCGGCCGCGCAGTCCCGCGCGTCCGCCCAGTTCGAACCACGTGCCGCCGTCCTGGATGTAGGCGCGCACCGCCGTCACCCGGCCCACGGGCGCCAGCGCGGCGAGGGCGCGGCCCTCCAGCGCGATGGGCGCGAGGGTGGTGAGCAGGACGTGTTCGAGGTCGGCGCGCACGGCCTCCAGGCGACCGGGCAGGTGGTAGCCGTCCCCTGATCGGGCACCCGCACCGAAGGTCGCGCCCGAATGGGTGTCGCGGAGGAAACACAGCGGGGTGTCGCCCGACCGGTACTCCGCCACAAGCCGGCGCTCGCCGATGTCGAGCGAAGCACCGGAGGCGAGGACCTGCACGGGCAGTCGCGTGCCGTAGTGGGAGACGGCGGGCAGCAGATCGGGCCCGGTGACGAGCATCACCTGTGGCCCGAGGGTGGACTCGATCAGCGGAAGCGCCCCCAGCGCGCACGGGTCGGCACTGTGCCCGAAGACCCAGCGGATGTCGAGGTCCTCCCGGATCCGCTTGAGGGCGCCCAGCATGCTCGGCCAGGTGACCGAGGAGCCGGGATCGACCAGCAGCGCGCCCTTGGACCCGGCGACCAGGTAACTGACGACCGGGGCGAGGTCCTCTGCCAACACGCTCAGGCGCCACGTGGCGGCGTCCATCTGTTCGACCTCGACGTCGACCGAACGGGCGTCCGGGGCGAGGAGGAAGGCACGGCCGCGAAGGTTGCCTGACATGCCTCACCTCACTTCCCTGCCGACTCCGACCGTGACTCGGCGTCGGTCGGCTCACCCGGTCGGGTTCACGTGAGGGGGTATCGGCCGTCCTCCGTGGGAACCTGAGGCTCCACTACTCCGAACGGGTGACGGAGGCTCGATTCGCTCCGGGGACCCACCTCCCCCGACAATGGGCACGTGCCTCCCCTGTCGACCGATGTGCTCGTGATCGGCGCCGGTCCCACCGGGTCGTCCGCCGCCGCCTGGTCGGCGCGCGCCGGCCTCGACACGCTGCTCGTCGACGCTGCCCGCTTCCCCCGGGACAAAGCGTGCGGTGACGGCCTCACCCCCCGCGCCATCGCCGAGATGACCCGGTTGGGCATGACCGGTTTCCTGGCCGACCGGCCGCGGAACTGGGGACTGCGGGCGGCCGGGTTCGGGCGGACCTGGCACCTGCCGTGGCCCGGCGGATCGATGCCCGCCCACGGCAGTGCCGCGCCCCGGGTCGAACTGGACGACGCGGTCCGAGAGGTGGCGGTCGAGTCCGGGGCGCGTTTCCAGGGCGACGTGAAGATCGTGGAGATCAAGCCGGACGTCGACGGCAGGGTCCGGGAGGTCACGGCCGCCGATGGGACGGTCGTGCGGTGTCGGCGGGTCGTCGTCGCCGACGGCGCGCGTTCCCCGGTCGGCCGGCTGTTGCGCCGGGAGTGGCACCGCGACACGGTGTACGGAGTGGCAGCCCGCGCCTACGTGGACAGCGGTCGGTCCGACGATCCGTGGATCTCCTCCCACCTCGAACTGCGGGGCGGGGAGGGCGAGATCCTCAGCGGGTACGGCTGGGTGTTCCCCCTCGGCGACGGCACCGTCAATCTCGGCGTGGGTACCCTCGCCACCGAACGGCGCCCCGCGGACATCAACCTGCGCCGCCTGATCGACCAGTACTTCACTTCCCAGGCCGATGAGTGGCAGATGACGGGGCGCCCGCAACGGGTCCGCTCGGCGCTGCTGCCCATGGGCGGGGCGGTGTCCGGTGTGGCCGGCCCCAACTGGGTGCTCGCCGGCGACGCCGCCGGGTGCGTCAACCCCCTCAACGGCGAGGGCATCGACTACGGGCTCGAGACCGGGCGCCTGGCCGCGGAGTTGTTCGCGGACGGCGCAGCCATCGACGACGACATCTCGCAGGCGTGGGTGTCCGAGCTCACGACCCGTTACGCCCCCGCGTTCTCCGGGGCCCGCCGCATGGCGGCCCTGCTGACAGCTCCCGAACTGCTCATGCGGGCCGGCCCGGTGGGGATGCGCTCGCGCTCCCTCATGACGGTGGCGTTGCGGGTGATGGGCAACCTCGTCACCGAGGAGGACACCGATCTCGTGGCCAGGGTGTGGCGGGGGATCGGGAACACGAGCCTGCGGTTCGACCGCCGCCCGCCGTTCGCTGCCTGACCGGCCCCCACTCCGTCCAGAGAGGGGGTGGGGTCCGGAGAGGGGAAGGGCTCCAGAGAGGGAAAGGGCCCCAGCGGAGGTGCTGGGTGGAACAGCGCTCGTGTCGTCGTCCGACGCAGCGGTCAGCAGGACGTCAGCCCGCGAGATCGGACACGACCGTCGCGATCGACCGTTCGTAGGCCGGGGGCCGCGGCTGGGGAACGGCGGGAACGATGTCCTTGCCCCGCAGGTCGATGACGCTGACCGGTTCCTGGCTCTCAGCGAGGTCGGCCACGGCCTGGAGGAGTTGGTCCGCCCGGTGGGCGGCGGCCCAGGTGCGGCTCACCCGGTCGACGCGGACGCGGTCGGCCCGGTCCAGGATCTCCCGGCGCAGTCGTGCGCGGTCGCGGGCGGGGAGTTCCGGAAGGAGGTCCTCGACGACCGGCTCGGCGATGAAGATCCACCCCAGTACCCAGAAGGGGAGTTCCCCGACGATCGAGGCGCCGTGCCAGCGCAGCGCCTGGGCCGCCACGAGGGCCGCGGCCTCTTCCGTCAGGGGAGCGTCGGGCCATCCGGTCAGCGGGTCGGCGGAGCGGCGGGCGGCGACCTCGGCGGCGCGGACCAGTCCGGCCTGGTCGGGCTCGGCCAGTTGCCGCGTCAGCGACCACACCACGTCGGCCGCCGTCGTGGTATCGCCGGTTCCGGTGAGGGTGGCGACTGCGCCGGCCTGGCGCAGCACCGCGGCGGGCACATCCATCCCTCGGGCCGGGTCGGGCCCCACACCGAGGCACGAGCACGCGGCCGGTTCGCGGGAGGTCGTGACGCGGTGGGTGATGGCGTCGAGCAGTTCGGCGCCCGCCACCGTCTGGTCGGACACCGTGTGGTCGGAACGCTGCGCGTCGCGACGGTGCCGCACCCCGGCCAGGGCGTTGCGTTGATCCTCGCCCGACATGGCGCGGTAGTCGGTCAGCCAGTAGGGGTTGCCCGGTCCGTAGCGGTGAGGGTGGAAGTCCTCCCCGTCGGCGCGCAGGAGCGGGGCGTCGGAGGGGTCGTCGGTCCACTCGGCGAGCACTCCGGACCGGATCCGCAGGTAGCCGCCGGATGGCATCGCGACGTCGTAGTCGGGGTAGTGCCCCGGAACGAGACCACCGCGCGGTGGCCCCACGTAGTCTCCGCGGTGCACGCAGAAGTCCGACCACCACAGGTTGACCCGGCCCTGCCGCTCGCCGACGTGGACGTAGTCGTGGCGCCCGGTGAAGGCCCCCCACGGGTAGGGCTGCGGCAGCCAGCGGCACACGGCGAGGACGTCGGGGTGGTCGCGGTCCGGCGCCTCACCGCTGCGGGGTGCCGGCTCGCTGCGCTCGCCGTGATAGTCC
>CAIWTL010000574.1 GCA_903915555.1 uncultured Micrococcales bacterium
CCAACAAGGGTGAGGAGGACGCGCGGCCCGAGCTCGGGACGGCATACGTGCGCATCAGCGCGATCGAGCCGAAGAACCCCGTGGTGCCCGACCATGCACCCGGCGCCCTGCGCCTGCCGATCGTCGAGGTGCGCTAGCCCGTGTTGGCTGGCGCCCTGCGCCGTTCCGCTCTCAGTGAGGTCCGGCACTCGCCACTCGATCGAGTGCAGCATCCACGTCGGCGTCAACGACCATGACGAGTTCGTGCTAGAGATCCACGACAACGGCGTCGGTCTGTCGCCCTCGCCCATCCAGCCGGGGATGGGGAGCACGGTGATCTCAGCGTGGACCGAGACGCTGCGCGGGCACTGGTCCCTCCAGCCTGCAGACGTCGGCATGACGCTCACCGCGGTCATCCCGGCGGCGTGACCGGTAGGAGGTTCGGTCAGGCCGCAGTGCCGGGCCACGGCTTGATCTTGCGCAGTTCCCCTTCGAGCGCCCGTTGGGCGACCTCGATGTCGAAAGCTGCCTGAGCCCGCAGCCAGTATCCGTTGGACAGGCCGAAGAATCTGCACAGGCGCAGGTCAGTGTCGGCCGTCACAGCGCGCTTGCCGTTGACGATGTCACCGATGCGGGGAGCCGGGACTCCGATCTCCTTCGCCAGTCGATACCGCGAAAGCCCCATAGGGACCATGAACTCTTCCCATAGGACCTCACCTGGTGTTACAGGATCAAGCAACTTCGCCTTCCTCGCCATGCCCCTGCTCCTTCTAGTGGTAGTCCACGATCTCGACATCCGCGGGGCCAGACTCGGTCCAGCGGAAGCACACCCGCCATTGGTCGTTGATGCGAATGCTCATCTGCCCTTTCCGATTTCCCTTCAAGGCCTCGAGTCGGTTGCCCGGGGGGATCTTCAGGTCATCGAGCCGACCAGCGATCTCCAATTGCCTCAACTTCCTGCGTGCCACCTGTTCGAAGGCCGAGAAGCGGCGCACGCGGTGCCCTGCCGCCAGGCGCTGCGTGTCTCGGTCTGCGAACGAGACGATCATTGGCGCAATAGTAACACAGCGCGTTACTACTGAGCAGGTCGTGGGGATCGCCCTCGGCCACTCACCAGGGGACGGCGAGTCCGGGTTCTCCGGGCGAGATGCTTCATCGGGTGAAGCGATCCGCCCGGAGAACCCTCGCTTACCTGATTGGGCGCCAGGCGACCGGTGTGGAGCGGGTGCCGGGGTAGGTGAGGTAGACCGAGACTCTGCGGTCGGTGGGCACGGTTCGGGTCCAGGTGTAGGTGCCGTCCGCGGCGATGGTGATCTTCGCGGTTCCTGGCCGGTAGCCGTTGGGTCCTTGGAACTTGACGTACGGGGTGAGGACGGCTCCGGAGGGGATGGCGGTGACGGTGCCGGTCACGGTGATGCGGTCATGGCGCCCGGACTTGGTGCGGGGTCCGGGTTCGATAGTGATGACGGGTGGGTTGGTGACGGTGATGCCCATGGACAGGGCGATGGTCTTGCCGGCGGAGTTGGTGCCGGCGATCTGGAGGGTGTGGGATCCGGCCGGGACCGTGCCGGGGATCTGCGCGGTCGCGGTGGCGGTGCCGGTGGTGTTGGCGGTGACGGTGCCGAGGTTGATGGGGTCGGAGAACAGGAACAGGCCGACCTCGGAGCCGCTGGCGAAGCCGGACCCGCTCATGGGGATGGCACCGTCCTGGGGGACGAGGAGGGATCCGTCCGCCGCTAGGGGCAGTGTCTGACCGTTTTGGCCTTCGGTGCTGGCGGTCAAGGTGATGCCGCCGCCGGAGACGCTGACCTGCTGGGTGGTGGGGTCGGTTTCGACGGTCACCGGAGCCGGGACACCGTCGATCACGAGCGAGCCCTCACCCGGGGGGACCGGGGCCGGTGGTGGGACCGGCGTCGGCGTCGGTGTGGGAGTCGGCTCGGGCGTCGGAGTCGGGGGAGGAGTCGGTGTGGGGGTCGGAGTCGGGGTCGGGGTTGGAGTTCCCGATTCGCCGGTGGACACATCGACAGCGAGGATGCTCATGTATGACGAGCCCACCAACTTTACCGGAATGTAGAGCTTGGAGCCGTTCACCGCGCCAGAGCGGTACAAGTCTCCGGCCGGAAGAGCCTGCGTCGAGATTTCAGCCCCGGAATCGGCATCGATCGTGACGAGGAAGGGGTTCGTGTTGGCATCCGTTCCCGTCACGTAGATACGGTTCCCTCGCACCAGCATGCTTCCCGGGACGATCGACGTGATGCCCGTCGGCGTGACGGTGCTGTCGAAGGAGGTGCCATCGGCTGACAGGCGCACGACCTGCGTACTCGTGGCCACGAAAACCCGGCCATTGGCGATACGCACGGTGCGCTCTCCGCTTTGACTGGCGGGCGGGAACGGGACCGGTGTCGCCACACTGCCCGAGCCACGCGACGAACAGTCATTGGGTGACTCCACCGATTCGGAGTCATCAAGGTCATACGTCAGCAAGTTGGCGTAGTTGTTGGACGCGACGTAGAGGTGGGTATCGTCCGCCGCCCAGGACGAGGCCGAAAAATTGTGTGGCAGATCGCAGCGTGTCTTCCAGCCCATCAGCGGGTTCGCGCCGGCGAATTGGTACGGGGCCGGTGCTGGCCCGGCTGCACCTTGGTTGGCAGTCGTGACGACATAGGTATCGGTCATCCAGGCCAACTCACCGGACCGCACTGCCACGTACGTCTCGACCCGACCAGAGCTCAGCGGACTGTAGGTCGAGGTCACCGGGCCACCGAGGAGGCCAGAATCGTCAGTAGGGGCAGTGTCGAACCAGCTTGTGGGAGATGACTTCGTCACGACCGTCATCGTCGAAACGTTCGCATCCGTACTGGCCGTGTGTGCGATGAGTAGCGCCGATCCAGATGGCGTCACCGATAGGGTCCCATTGTAGTTGCCCACGGACCGCCACCCCACTGGCGACACTGCGGAATAGTCACCCTCTGCAATGCCAGGGCGAAGAAGTGTGGTTCCGGCAATGCTGTCGCCGCCGGCATTGATCGCCGTAAGGACGTAGTCGTAGTTATAGGGAGCGTCCCCGTCCAAATAGTCAGTCGATCTCCCGACGACATAGACGTAGTCGCCGTACGAAGCCAGCTTCCCGTTGCTTCCCGTGCCCAGCTGAGGAGAGCTGTTCGACAACCCAATGGTCGTGATCGCATAGGTGCTCGTCACCGTTGACGGGAGCACCACAGCGGCAGCGCTGGTGGCCCGGTTGGCGTCGTTGGCCTGGATGGCGCCTTTGACGGCGGCCCATGCCGGCGGGGCGACACTCGCCAGGCTGAGCGCGGTGATCGACGCTGCCACACTGCACACCAGAGCCCTAAAGCCCCGCTTGCTCGCTCGCTTCATTGTCTGACTCCTCGCTGGCTGGTGGTTGCTTCCGAGCGACGGTAGGTGCGATCGGCGAGGGAATCGCAAATCGCTCACGCCTGCGAGCGCACGCTTCACATATGTGAGTTCCCATGGAGTCGCGCAGGTGGCGTGCGAGAATTCA
>CAIWTL010000575.1 GCA_903915555.1 uncultured Micrococcales bacterium
ACGAAGACCCGCGTCGAACCGCTCACGAGCGCAATCTAGCGTCCACAGTACGGATGCCGTTGCCGATCGACGCCTCCGGATGCGGCGTGGCTCCGCGCCGGACGGCACGCCGCCGGGGCCGGGGACAGCGCGTGGCGGACCGTGCGGGACGGCAGGATGTCGCCATGACCACAGGCTCGGCGATCCGGCTGCCGGGATCCCGCGACGTCCTGCTGCTCGTGGTCGCCCTCGCGGCGATCTCCACCTCGGCGCCGATCATCGCTGCCTGCACGGCTCCCGCACTGGCGATCGCCTTCTGGCGCAGCGCTCTCGGGTCGGCCGCGATGACGCCGTGGGCGGTCCGCCGGGGTTTCGCGGGTCTGCGCGCGCTGTCGGCGACGGAGATCCGGTACGTCGTGGTGGCGGGGTTGCTGCTGGCAGCGCATTTCGCCACGTGGATCCCTTCCCTGCGATTCACCTCCGTGGCCTCGTCGACGGCGTTGGTGGCCACGCAGCCGGTCTGGGCCGCGCTGATCGCCCGTGCCCGTGGCGCCCGCGTCGACACCGGGGTGTGGGTGGGCATCGTGATCTCCCTCGTCGGGGTCCTGGTGCTCACCGGCATCGACTTCTCGTTGGATCCGCGGTCGCTGATCGGCGATGCCCTGGCGTTGCTGGGCGCTGTGCTCGCGGCGGCCTACGTCACCGTCACGGAGCGGGTGCGCCAGTTGCTCGACACCGCCGAGTTCACCTCTGTGGCGTACGCGGTGTCGGCCGCCGCACTCCTGCCGCTCTGCTGGCTCACCGGGTCTGCGCTGACCGGCTACAGCGCCCGCGACTGGGGACTCATCGTGCTGCTGACCCTCCTGGCGCAACTGCTGGGTCACGCGGTCATCAGTGTGGTGCTGCGGACCACGTCGGCCACGGTGGTGAGCCTCGCCATCCTCTTCGAGTTGCCGGGGGCGATCCTCGTGGCCGCGGTGTTCCTCGGTCAGCTGCCTCCGCCGCAGATCCTGCCCGCCCTCGTCCTGCTGGGGGTCGGGCTGGTCAGCGTCATCAGGGCGGGACGCTCGGCCGCGCCGGTCGAGACCCCACCGGGATGACTGCCGGACAACCCCGGGCGTCGTCCGCGACCGCGGCAACGGTTACCGTGGAGGTCCGCGCGGCGCGCGGAAGAACCCGTTCCCGAGAGGTGTCACCGATGACGTCGGACCAGTCCGCCACCCGTTCCCTCCGCTCCCGCCGTTCCAACCTGGCGGTTCCGGGCTCCAGCCCGAAGATGCTCGAGAAGGCCAAGGGTCTCCCTGCCGACCAGGTCTTCATGGACATCGAGGACGCCGTCGCACCCCTGGCCAAGCCCGACGCCCGCAAGAACATCGTGGCTGCCCTCAACGAGGGTGGATACGAGGACAAGGTGCGCGTGGTCCGCGTGAACGACTGGACCACGCAGTGGACCTACGCGGACGTCGTCGAGGTGGTCGAGGGCGCCGGACAGAACCTCGACTGCATCATGCTCCCGAAGGTGCAGACGCCCGAGCAGGTCGTCGCACTCGACCTCCTGTTGACCCAGATCGAGAAGTCCATGGGCCTCGAGGTGGGCCGCATCGGGATCGAGGCGCAGATCGAGAACGCCCTCGGCCTCATCAACGTCGACGGGATCGCAACGGCCAGTCCGCGGGTCGAGACGATCATCTTCGGACCCGCCGACTTCATGGCCAGCATCAATATGAAGTCACTCGTGGTGGGGGAGCAGCCCCCCGGCTACGACGTCGGGGATGCCTACCACCACATCCTGATGAGCATCCTCATGG
>CAIWTL010000576.1 GCA_903915555.1 uncultured Micrococcales bacterium
CCTGAACGGCGCGCAGACCGGGGCGCCCGTGGTCTCACCGGAGGCTGCCGCCGGCCTGCTCGCACGCATCGCCCGGGCCAGCGAGGCCGCCCGCGGTACCGCGGGGCGTCTCACGAGCCGTGAGCGGGAGATCCTGCAACTGATGGCCGACGGTTCCGGCAACCGGGCCATCGCCGAAGCCCTGTTCATCAGCGAGAACACCGTCCGCAACCACGTGCGGAACGTCCTGGACAAGCTGCAGGCACGTACACGTACCGAGGCCGTGGTGAGAGCCGTTCGCGCCGGCCTCATCCGCCTCTCGTGATGCTCGCCCCTGGCCGCCTTCGGGCCGGCGGGTGCCCGCTGATGGTCCCGGCCGTCACGCAGCCGGGGGCCGGGGCGATTACGATGGCAGGCACCGCACCACAGGGAAGGCGCAGTCGTGGCATTGATGGAACGCATCCTCCGTATGGGGGAGAAGCGCGTGGTCCGCAAGCTCGAGTCGATCGCTCGACAGGTCAACTCGATCGAGGACGAGTTCGTGGCCATGTCGGACGACGAACTCCGGGCGCTCACGGCCGAGTACAAGCAGCGGGTGGACAACGGAGAACCCCTGGACGATCTCCTGGCCGAGGCCTTCGCCACCGTCCGGGAGGCGGCCCGGCGCACCCTCGGCCAGCGCCACTTCGACGTTCAGATCATGGGCGGGGCGGCACTGCACCTCGGCAACATCGCGGAGATGCGCACCGGCGAGGGCAAGACCCTCGTGGCGACATTGCCGTCCTACCTCAACGCCCTGAACGGGCGAGGCGTGCATGTGGTCACCGTCAACGACTATCTCGCCGAGCGCGACTCGGAGTGGATGGGGCGCGTGCACCGCTTCCTCGGCCTCGACGTCGGCGCCATCCTCGCCGACATGACCCCGGCCCAACGTCGGGTCGCCTACAACGCCGACATCACGTACGGAACGAACAACGAGTTCGGCTTCGACTACCTGCGGGACAATATGGCCTGGTCGAAGGATGAGATGGTCCAGCGGGGCCACCCCTTCGCGATCGTCGACGAGGTGGACTCCATCCTCATCGACGAGGCCCGCACGCCGCTCATCATCAGCGGTCCGGCCGACGATGCGCCGCAGTGGTACGTGGAGTTCGCCCGCATCGTCAAATCGCTGCGCCGCGACGAGGACTACGAGATCGACGAGAAGAAGCGCACCGTCGCCATCCACGAGTCGTCGATCGACCGCGTCGAGGACCAACTGGGTATCGACAACCTGTACGACACGGTCAACTCCCCCCTCGTCTCCTATCTCAACAACGCGGTGAAGGCCAAGGAGTTGTTCAAGAAGGACAAGGACTACGTCGTCATGGACGGCGAGATCATGATCGTCGACGAGCACACCGGCCGTATCCTCTCCGGACGCCGGTACAGCGAGGGACTCCATCAGGCCTTGGAGGCCAAGGAGAGTGTCGAGATCAAGGCCGAGAACCAGACCCTGGCCACCATCACGCTGCAGAACTACTTCCGGCTCTACGACAAGTTGTCGGGGATGACCGGAACGGCGATGACGGAGGCCGCCGAGTTCGGCCAGATCTACAAGATGGCCGTCGTCCCGATCCCGACCAACCGCCCCATGGCCAGGGTGGATCAGCCGGACCTCGTCTACCGGACGGAGGAGGCGAAATTCGCCGCCGTGGTCGACGACATCGCCGAACACGTCGAGCAGGGCCAGCCCGTCCTCGTCGGCACGGTCAGCGTCGAGAAGAGTGAGTACCTGTCGCAGCAGCTCAGGAAGCGCGGCGTCAAGCACGAGGTCCTGAACGCGAAGCAGCACGAGCGGGAGGCCACGATCGTGGCCCAGGCCGGACGCAAGGGGGCGGTGACGGTCGCGACCAACATGGCCGGCCGTGGCACCGACATCATGTTGGGGGGCAACCCGGAGTTCATGGCCGCCGAGGCGCTGACCCGCCGCGGCCTCAGCCCCGTGGAGAACCCCGAGGAGTACGAGGCCGCTTGGCCCGCGGCGCTGGAAGAGGCCACCGCCGCCGTGGCCGCCGAGCACGACGAGGTCACCGAGGCCGGCGGGCTGTATGTGCTGGGCACCGAGCGCCACGAGTCCCGGCGCATCGACAACCAGCTGCGGGGACGTTCCGGACGTCAGGGCGACCCGGGTGAGACCCGCTTCTACCTGTCACTGCAGGACGACCTGATGAGGCTGTTCAAGGCGGATATCGTGGACGCCTTCCTGCGGCGCTTCAACGTCCCCGACGACGTGCCCATCGAGGCCGGCATGGTGACCAAGGCGATCGCCAATGCCCAGACCCAGCGCGAGGCCCAGAACTTCGAGATCCGAAAGGACGTCCTGAAGTACGACGACGTCCTCAACCGGCAGCGTCTCGTCATCTACGACGAGCGGCAGCGCGTGCTCGAGGGCGCCGACATCTCCGATCAGGTACGCACCTTCCTGGACGAGACGGTGCGCGCGTACGTCACCTCCGCGACCGCCGAGGGATATGCGGAGGACTGGGACCTCGAGACCCTGTGGACCGCGCTGCGTCAGCTCTACCCCGTCTCGGTGACGGTCGACGACCTCGACCAG
>CAIWTL010000577.1 GCA_903915555.1 uncultured Micrococcales bacterium
CGTGTCCCGGGCACCGACACGGGCACGACGCATCCGTGACGACCGGGTGGACGTCGTCGACGTCGCCGAGGTGGCTCGCGGCGACGTACTGGTGGTGCCCTCCGGCGAGGTCGTACCGGTCGACGGCCGGCTGCGGGATCCCGGCACCTTCGACGAATCCTCCCTCACGGGCGAACCCTCCCCGGTGGAGCGCGAGACCGGCGAGCCGCTGCGCAGCGGGGTCGTGAACGCGGGGGCCCCCGTGCGGATCGTGGCCACGTCGACGGCCACCGACTCGACGTACGCGGCGATCGTGCGCATGGTGGAGGAGGCCACAGCCGGGACGGCGCCGCTGACGCGGCTCGCGGACCGCTTCGCTGCGGTTTTCGTCCCTCTCACCGTCGTGCTGGCGGGTGGTGCGTGGCTGGTGTCGGGCGACGTGGTGCGGGCGGTCGCGGTCCTCGTCGTCGCGACGCCGTGCCCGCTGCTGCTCGCGGCTCCCATCGCGGTCATGTCGGGACTGTCCCGGTGCTCACGCACAGGTGTGATCGTCAAGGGCGGGGGTGTCCTGGAACACCTGTCGCGCGGGCGCGTCATGCTGTTCGACAAGACGGGAACCCTCACGGCGGGCCATCCCCAGGTCAGCGAGGTGGTACTGGCTGACCCCACGGCCGACCCGGACGGCCTGATACAACTGGCGGCTTCCCTGGACCAGGTGTCACCGCACCCGCTCGCCTCCGCCATAGTGGCGTGCGCGCAGTCCCGGGGGCTGGCGACGGACCTGCCCGAGGATGTGACCGAGGTGCACGGCCACGGCCTTCGCGGTCGGGTCCACGGGCACGAGGTGAGACTGGGGAAGGCCGCGTGGATCGTCACCGATCACTCGGCGCCCTGGGTGGGACAGGTCCGGCGCCGTGCCGCGCTCGACGGCTCACTGACCGTCTTCGCAGCCGTCGACGACATACCCGTGGGCGCATTCCTCCTGGCCGATCCGATCCGTCCGGACGCCGCCCGCATGATCCGGCGGTTGAGGGCGGCCGGGGTCGATCACGTCGTGCTGTTGACAGGAGACCGGGCCGAGGTGGCCGACTCGGTCGGCCGACTCGTCGGCGTGGACGAGGTGGTGGCGGAGTGCGACCCCGCGGACAAGGTCCGCACCGTTCGCGGTTCCGGCCCGGGGCTCACGATCATGGTCGGCGACGGCGTCAACGATGCGCCTGCTCTCGCGGCCGCCGACGTGGGTGTGGCGCTCGCCGCCCAGGGCGCCACGGCGTCATCCCAGTCGGCCGACGTCGTGCTCACGATCGACCGCGTGAGCGCCTTGGGTGACGCCATGCGCATCGCTGCCCGGTCGCGGCGCATCGCGATGGAGGCGATGGGCGTCGGAATGGGACTCTCGCTCCTCGCCATGCTCGCCGCCGCGTTCGGACTGCTGCCACCGGTCTATGGAGCACTCCTGCAGGAAGCCATCGATGTTCTGGCGATCGCGATTGCCCTGCGGGCACTGCTCCCGCCGCACTCCCCGGACTCGCTACGGATGCCCGCGGCGGATCGGGCCATGGTCGCCCGGATCCAGACGGAGCACGCCGCGACAGCGGCCCTGGTGGAACAGATCCGGCGCGTCGCCGACGATCTCGGTACAAGTCCCGACACTTCCGGGGTCAGGGACCTGCTGCGTCGCCTCGACACCGACCTGCTGCCCCATGAGCGCAGGGAAGAGGAGGAGTTGTACCCGGCGGTGGCCCGGGCCATGGGGGGCAACGATCCCCTGGCTCCGCTGAGCCGGACCCACGCGGAGATAGCGCATGCCGTGTCGCGACTGCACCGTCTCAGCGACGAGGTGGGGACAGGCCCCGTGGATGCTGCCGACGTGGTGGAGTTCCAGCGGCTCCTGTACGGGCTGTACGCCGTGGTGCGCCTGCACAAGGCGCAGGAGGACGAGTACATCTACGCCGCCCCACGGTGACTCCACCGGTCAGGACGACCGACGCGGCTCGTCAGTTCAGGAAACCCTCGTAGTTGCGCTGCTGCAACTGGCTCTCGATCTGCTTCACGGTGTCGAGTCCGACCCCGACCATGATCAGCAGGCTCGTGCCGCCGAACACGAAGTTCTGCCCCACCCCGAGACCACCGAAGGCGATGACGGGCAGCACGGCGATGAGTGCGAGGTAGATCGAGCCCGGGGCGGTGAGCCGGGACAGGACGTACTCGAGGTACTGAGCGGTGGGCTTTCCGGGCCGAATACCCGGGATGAAGCCATTGCTCTTGTTCAGGTTCTCCGCGACCTCGGTCGGGTTGAACGTGATCGAGACGTAGAAGTAGCAGAAGAAGATCGTCAGGATCGCGAACACGAGCAGGTAGAGCGGGCTGGTCCCGGTCTGGAAGTTCTGCAGCAGGAACTGGGCCACCGGACCGTCGGACCCTGTCAACTGCACGATGAGGGTCGGGACGAAGAGGATCGACGAGGCGAAGATGACCGGGATGACGCCCGCCATGTTCACCTTCAGCGGGATGTAGGTCGACGCCCCCCCGTAGAACTTGCGTCCCACCTGGTTGCGTCCGTGCTGCACCGGGATGCGGCGCTGGGCCTGCTCGACGAACACCACGAGGGCGACGACCGCGACCCCGACGGCCAGTGTCAGGCCGAAGGCCAGCGGCCCGGAGGAGGCCCAGATCGCCAGGAACTGGGTGGGCATGACGGCGATGATGGAGGTGAAGATCAGCAGCGACATGCCGTTGCCGATGCCGCGGTCGGTGATGAGCTCGCCGATCCACATCACGCAGGCCGTTCCGGCGGTCATGGTGATCACCATGACGACCATCTGGCCGGCCGACGTGTCGGGGACGATGCGCTCCTGGCAACCCTGGAAGAGCGTGCCCGGCGTGCGCGCGAGAGCGAGGATGGAGGCGGACTGCAGCACTGCCAGCGCGATCGTCAGATAGCGCGTGTACTGGGTGATCGTCGCCTGCCCTGCCTGACCCTCCTTACGGAGCATCTCGAGGCGGGGGATCACGACGGCCAAGAGCTGCAGGATGATCGATGCCGTGATGTAGGGCATGATGCCCAGCGCGAAGATCGACAACTGGAGCAGCGCCCCGCCACTGAACAGGTTGATCAGCGAGTAGAGGTTGTTCTCCTGCACGACATCGATACAGCGCTGGACGGCCGTGTAGTCGACACCGGGGGTCGGGATGACCGACCCCAGCCTGTAGAGGGCCAGCATGCCGAGCACGAAAAGCAGCTTCTTGCGCAGGTCCGGGGTCCGGAACGCGGAAGCGAAGGCGCTCAGATGCACCTGGGTCCTCCCTGTGGCGGAATGCTCACCCCGCTCCCCGAGGGGGGCGGCGGAGCATCAGGTTATCAGCGGTCTCGTGGGCGGCGTCAGGCCACCGTCACGGAACCCCCGGCAGCTTCGATCTTCTGCTTGGCCGAGGCCGACGCGGCTGTCACCGTGACATTCACGGCGACGTCGATCGACCCATTGCCGAGAACCTTGACGGGCTGGTTGGCCCGCACGGCACCCTTGGCGACGAGGTCGTCGATGGACACGTCGCCACCTGCCGGGAACAACTCGGCGAGGCGGTCCACGTTCACGGTCTGGTACTCGACCCGGAAGGGGTTCGTGAACCCACGCAGTTTGGGGATGCGCATGTGCAGCGGCATCTGCCCACCCTCGAAGGCGGCGGACACCTGATTGCGGGCCTTGGTGCCCTTCGTACCGCGGCCGGCGGTCTTGCCCTTGGACGCCTCACCCCGGCCCTTGCGGGTCTTCTCGGTCTTCGCGCCGGGTGCCGGACGCAGGTGATGTGCCTTGATCATTCGTCTGTCTCCTCCACGTCGACCAGATGGGCGACGGTGTTCACCATTCCGCGGACCTCGGGGCGGTCGGGCTTGACGACCGAGTCCCCGATCCGCTTGAGACCGAGGGAACGCATGCTCTCGCGTTGCGCCTTCGTCCCACCGATCACCGACTTGCGCTGGGTCACCTTGAGCGAACTCATGGCTTCACCTCCGCCATCGCGCGGCGCATCGCCTCAGGGGCCACGTCCTCCAGCGGCAGGCCACGACGGGCGGCGACCTGCTCGGGCCGCTCGAGCCCCTTCAGCGCGGCCACCGTGGCGTGGACGATGTTGATGGCGTTGTCGGACCCGAGGGACTTGCTCAGCACGTCGTGCACGCCGGCGCACTCGAGAACGGCGCGCACCGGACCACCGGCGATGACACCGGTACCGGGGGATGCCGGACGCAGCAGGACGACACCTGCCGAATCCTCGCCCACGATGGGGTGAGGAATGGTTCCCTGGATACGGGGCACGGTGAAGAAGTTCTTCTTCGCCTCCTCGACGCCCTTGGCGATCGCGGCGGGAACCTCCTTGGCCTTGCCGTAGCCGACACCCACCCGACCGTCGCCGTCACCGACGACGACGAGGGCGGTGAAGCTGAACCGGCGGCCACCCTTGACCACCTTGGCCACGCGGTTGATCGCGACCACGCGCTCGAGGAACTGGTTGCGGTCGTCCTGCTTGCGGTCGCGCCGGTCCCGGTTCCGGTCCTGGCCACCTCGTCGCTGCTGTGCCATGTGCTCGCCTCTCCTCAGAAGTCCAGGCCGTTTTCACGGGCTGCATCGGCCAGGGCCGCGACGCGGCCGTGGTACTTGTTGCCGCCCCGGTCGAACACGACCGTGTCGACTCCGGCGTCCTTCGCGCGCTGCGCGACCTTCTCGCCGACGATCTTGGCGGCGGCGGTCTTGTCGCCGTCGGCCTCCCGCACCTCGGTCTCCATCGTGGAGGCTGACGCGAGGGTACGGCCGTCGGTGTCGTCCACGATCTGGACGAACATGTGCCGTGACGAACGCGTCACGACCATGCGCGGTCGGGCCGCGGTACCGCGGACCTTTTTGCGCACACGGGTGTGGCGACGTTTGCGGGCCACCCGGCTCGGGTCGCCGGACCCCAGTTTGGTCACAACCGGCATGACTACTTACCTGCCTTTCCGGCCTTGCGGCGGATGACTTCGTCGGCGTACTTGACGCCCTTGCCCTTGTAGGGCTCCGGCGGACGCAGTTTGCGGATGTTGGCGGCGGTCTCCCCCACCAACTGCTTGTCGATCCCGCTGATGTGGAAACGCGTCGGGGACTCCACCTGGAAGGTGATGCCGGCGGGTGCCTCCACGGTCACGGGATGGCTGAACCCGAGGGCCAGCTCGAGACCCTGGCCCTTGGCCTGCACGCGGTAACCGGTGCCGACCAACTCGAGGGTCTTGGTGTAGCCGTCGGTGACGCCGACGACCATGTTGTTGAGGAGGGATCGGGTCAGCCCGTGCAACTGCTTCGAGCGCCGCTCGTCGTCAGGGCGTGTCACCGCAAGGGTGCCGTCGTTCTGCTCCACGACGATGGGCTCGGCGACGGTCAGGCTCAGTTCGCCCTTGGGCCCCTTGACCGCGACGTCCTGTCCCTCGATGGCGACGGACACCCCGCTGGGGACCGCGATCGGCATTCGTCCGATTCGTGACATGACTACCTCACCACACGTAGGCGAGGACTTCCCCGCCCACCTTGTTCTTGGCGGCCTGGCGCTCGGTGAGCAGGCCGTTCGACGTCGAGATGATCGCGGTGCCCAGACCTCCGAGCACCTTGGGCAGGGCGTTGCTCTTGGCGTACACCCGGAGTCCCGGCTTCGACACGCGGCGGATGCCGGCGATCGAGCGCTCGCGGGAAGGTCCGTACTTCAGTGTGAGCGTCAGGGTCTTGCCGACCTCGGCGTCCTGCACCTCGAAGTCCGATATGTACCCCTCCTGCTTCAGGATCTCGGCGATCCCGACCTTCATCTTCGACGAGGGCATGTCGACGGACTCATGGTACGCCGAGTTGGCGTTCCGCAGCCGCGTCAACATGTCCGCGATCGGATCTGTCATTGTCATGGCCGTTCCTGGCCTTCCTCGCCACGGTTTCCCTGCGGACCTGTGGCGTCGTGGTGGGTGTGGTTACCAGCTGCTCTTGGTGACGCCGGGCAGTTCACCGCGGTGGGCCATCTCGCGCAGGCAGATCCGGCACAGGCCGAACTTGCGGTACACGGAATGGGGCCGGCCGCAGCGGGTGCAACGGGTGTAACCGCGCACCTTGAACTTGGGCTTGGCGTTGGCCTTGTTGATGAGAGCCTTCTTGGCCATCAGTTCTCCTTGAACGGGAAGCCCAGCTGCTTCAGCAGTGCGCGACCCTCGTCGTCGGTCTTGGCGGTGGTCACCACGGTGATGTCCATACCGCGGGGACGATCGACGCTGTCGGCGTCGATCTCGTGGAACATGACCTGCTCGGTCAGCCCGAACGTGTAGTTGCCGTTGCCGTCGAACTGCTTCGGCGACAAGCCACGGAAGTCGCGGATACGGGGAAGCGCGAGGCTGAGCAGGCGGTCGAGGAACTCCCACATGCGGTCGCCCCGAAGGGTGACCTTGGCCCCGATCGGCTGACCCTCGCGCAACTTGAACTGGGCGATCGACTTGGTGGCCTTGTTGATCTTCGGCCGCTGACCGGTGATGGTCATCAGGTCGCGGATCGCACCCTCGATGAGCTTCGAGTCGCGGGCCGCGTCGCCGACACCCATGTTCACGACGACCTTGTCGACCGTGGGCACCTGCATCACGTTCTCGAACTCGAACTCCGTCATGAGTTCCGGCTTGATCTCGCTGCGGTAGCGCTCCTTGAGCCGGGGCGCTGTCTTCGTCTCGCTCATACTTCCTTGCCCGTCCGCTTGCTGTAGCGCACCCTCTTGGTGCCGGTGTAGGTCGACCCATCGGGCCGGGTCTTCTCGGACTCCTCGAGACGGAAGCCCACGCGGGTCGGCCGACCGTCCTCGGGGTCGATGAGCATCACGTTCGACACATGCACGGGTGCTTCCTGGGTGACGATGCCGCCCGTCTTGCCGCCCCGCGTCGACTGCCCGACGCGCGTGTGCTTCTTGATCCGGTTGACACCCTCGACGATGACGCGATCGGAGTCCGCGAGCACCGCCAGGACCTTGCCCTTCAGGCCGCGGTCCTTCCCGGCGATCACCTGGACCTCGTCGCCCGTTCGGATAGCTGCCATCACAACACCTCCGGAGCCAGCGAGATGATCTTCATGAACTTCTTGTCGCGCAGTTCGCGCCCGACGGGCCCGAAGATGCGCGTTCCGCGCGGCTCACCGTCGCCCTTGAGCACCACGGCGGCATTCTCGTCGAACCGGATGTACGACCCGTCGGGGCGACGCCGCGGCTTCTTGGTGCGCACGACGACCGCCTTGACGACCTCACCCTTCTTGACGTTGCCGCCGGGGATGGCGTCCTTGACCGTGCAGACGATCACATCACCGATCCCGGCGTAGCGTCGGCCGGAGCCACCGAGCACGCGGATGCACAACAGCTCCTTGGCGCCGGTGTTGTCGGCCACGCGGAGGCGTGACTCCTGCTGGATCATGTCCCTGTCCTTCTCTTACGTCTGTGCGTGGGTTCCCAGGCGTCAGGCCCGGATCACTTGGCCTTCTCGAGGATCTCGACCACGCGCCAGCGCTTGGTCGCCGATCGCGGCTTGGTCTCCATCAGCAGGACGCGGTCGCCCGTGCCGGCCTCGTTGTTCTCGTCGTGCGCCTTCAGACGGGAGGTGCGTCGTACGACCTTCCCGTACAGCGGGTGCTTGAAACGGTCCTCGACGGCCACGACGACGGTCTTGTCCATCTTGTCGCTCACCACGAGGCCCTCGCGGGTCTTGCGGTAGCCCCGGGCGGCCGGGTCGGTGGTTTCGGTGGCGGTCTGGTCCACACTCTGCTCGCTCATGCGGTTCAGCCTTCCTCGGTGACGGTCGTGATACCCAGCTCGCGCTCCCGCAGCACCGTGTAGATGCGCGCGATCTCGCGGCGCACGGCACGCAGTCGGCCGTGACTCTCGAGCTGTCCGGTGGCGGACTGGAACCGCAGGTTGAACAGCTCTTCCTTGAGCTCGACCAACTTGGTGGTCAGTTCGTCGTCCTCGAGTCGGCGCAGATCCGCCGTCTTGGTCATCGTCATCAGCCCTCACCTGCCACGTCACGCCGGATGATCCGGCACTTCACCGGGAGTTTGTGGGCCGCACGCTCGAGAGCCTCGCGGGCCACGGCCTCGTCCGGGTAGCTCAGTTCGAAGATCACGCGCCCGGGTTTCACGTTGGCCACCCACCATTCCGGCGAGCCCTTGCCC
>CAIWTL010000578.1 GCA_903915555.1 uncultured Micrococcales bacterium
CCGAGAGGCGCTCGTCGAAGAAGTCACCCGGCCAGCCGTCGATCAGTTCCCCGCCACGGCTGACCTCCAGTCGCCGGACGAACGCACCCCCGTCCTCATGCAGATCCACGTAGAGGATCGCCAGGTCCTGCGGTGGAAGAACCCCTTCGCGCACCCGGCGCAGCAGACGCAGGACCAGGTGTTCGGAGTGTGTCTCGAGCAGCAGCTGTGCGCGGCCCTCCACCACCGAATCCACGAAGAGATCGCCGACGGCCGACTGGAGCCGGGGATGCAGATGCACCTCCGGCTGTTCGACGATGACCATGCCCCCGTCGGCGATGATGCATTGGGTGATGACCGGCAGCAGCTGCCCGACGCCGTAGCCGACGGCGCGGGGAGACACCAGGACCGGGGGGTCGAAACGGACATCTTCGAGTGCCAGGACCGTGAAGTCGCCCGCCGACTTGATGATGTCCTGGGAGACGGGCGCCAGCATCCGGACGTGGTAACCCAATCCCAACCTGTCGCACCAGTCGTTGACCTGTCTCACCGTCTCGGGTCGGTCGGCCAGCAGCGCCGCCATGTATTCGCCCGCGGGGCCCACATAGTCGATAACACCGCGGCCGGCCATCGTGGTCCGTTCGGGGCGCGCGCGCATCGGGCCGAGGAAGTAGATACGTGACAGCGCCTCGAAGAATTCCGGGCCCAGCGCGGCCGCCATCGCCGCACCCGCCTGGCCGGCCCAGGGCCGGACCCCGGTGACGGACTGCGCCGAGATGCCGTCGTGCATGTCCATCCGGGTCCGGATCGCGACCTTGTCCGTCGCGTCCCACCGGAACTCGGCGGCACCGCTGCGCTGTGAACCGTCCGCGGTGGTCCACCCGAATCCGAGGGTCATGGGAAGCGTCTCATCGTGCTGATGGATCGCCATGCGGAAGGTACCGCCCTCCACCAGATCACCCGACATCGTGAGGATCTCCGGGCGAGCGGCGGTCTGTTGCAGCATCGGCAGGACGGACAGCAGGCTCGACTTGCCTGCCGAGTTGGGTCCGAACACGAGCGTGAGCGGTGCGAGCTCGACGTCGAGCGGGGTGGGCGCGTATGACCGCAGCCCGCCGACGGTGATGTGTCGCACCAGCACACGACCACAGTAGGGGTCGAGGAGGTCGGCTTCGCGGCGAACGCTCAGCGGAGAACGCGCAGCAGGTCCGGGTGCGCGCAGATCACCCGGTCCGCCATCACATGGGCGGCCTGCGCGACCGTGGGTCGTTTGCGGATGTCCATGGAGTTCAGTCCCATGAGCCCGCGGAGGCGCCGATCCGGTTGGACGACGAGCACCGGCACACCGGCCGCGCGCAGTGGCTGCAACTCCTTCTCGAGTTGTCGGCGGATCGGGAGCCGGGGAATGGCCCCCAGTTCCGGCGCCAACCAGTCCGCGGTGCTCAGGGGGGCGGACACCACAACGGCGTCGAGCCGCTGCCCCACCAGCAGATCCGCATGGTGGACCGACCACGCCCCGCCGTCCACGTACGCCACCCCGTCGATGTCCACGGGCCTGAAGTAGCCGGGGATCGAGCACGATGCACTCACCGCATCCGGCAGGGTCGCCGGCGGTGACCCCGGACGTCCGAAGGCGACCCGAGTGCCCGTGTCCAACCGGACGGCCGTGATCCAGGTCGGCGCGGTCGGCCAGTGGTGGAACAGCGGGCCGAAGCCGGGGCTCACCTCCGCTATGCCGACGGTTCCCGCCGGCAGGGCAGCGGCTGCGTGGACGCCCAATGGGTACCGCCACGGTGCCCGCGCGATGCTGCGCAGCAGAGCAGGTGAGGCCGGCCGCAGTGGCCCGGACCTCCGCTTCGGCGCCGCCGGGACCCGTCCGATGCGGTCCAGGACCGCGGCCCCCTCCTCCGACACCGGGGCCCCTGTCATCCGGGCGACGTAGTCGGTCGGTGGGAACCCGGCCCGCAGGAGCGCGGCCGACGTGGAACCGGCGGACGTGCCCACTATCACCGAGGCATCCCTGGCGTCCCATCCGTGCCGGGCCAGTGCCTCCAGTACGCCGGCGTGGAATGCGGTACCTGTCATCCCGCCACCGCCGAGGACCAGTCCGACACGAGCCACCCCGCCACTGTTGCATCCCACGCGCCACTTACGTGTTACGTAGGACGTCTACCAGTCGGGGACCTGGAGCAATCCCAGCAACTGGCGGAAGAACCCGGAGAAGCAGTGGACCAACTGGGACGCCGGCCTTGAGCTGATGCGCAAGGAGGCGAAGAAGCCCGACCTCGCGATCTTCGTGACCGATGGTGATCCGACCGCGTTCAATCTGGATCA
>CAIWTL010000579.1 GCA_903915555.1 uncultured Micrococcales bacterium
CCACCAAGGATCCCAGCTTCTGCTCGGCTTTCCGCGGTCCTACCCGCCGTGGACGCCTGAGAGCCGCCCCGGAAATCGCCCTGAAGCACTAGAGGACATACCCCACTCGGCGCATGGGTGTCTTGGTCTGAGGGACGAAGACCGAGCATCTCGCCAGTGACTTGCACTAGCGCCAATCCAGCTTGCCCCCTACGCTGAGCCGCCGCTTCTCGGCAGTAAAGCCCCCAATCGCCCGGCGGCTACGATTCTGAGGGCCGAACGCAACTAGGAGCAGCCGCCTTCTGCCACCCAGGCCCTGACATCATCCACCGTGATTTTCAGACCGGTGGACTCCAGGCCACTTCGAAACGCTTCATACTCAAGGGTGCTGCAGCCAGCCTCTTGCGCCACCTGTTGAGGAGTCTCTGGACCACACGACGCCAGGGCCATCATGAGGAGGCACAAGCTGGCAACCCTGAACCGGTTCCTCATGATTCCTGCCCCCGTAGTCCTGCCCAAAGCTCCGGGTCAAGTCTGTCAGTTTCGGGTCAAGCCTGTCGGAGAAGAGCGAAGACCGCACCAGCCAAGCGAAGACGCTGACGACGATGGTGATCGGGCCGAGCACATAGCCGGCGGCCGCTGGCGATACACCGCTAAGGGCCCGCCGCTTGCCGTCGGTTGTTGCGTGCCATTCCGCCACGCTTCCTCTCCGAGCAGGAGCGCGTCCTGATCGCCGATCTGGCCAGTCGTGGCAACGGTCCGACCTCGATCGGGAAAGCGCTGGGAAGATCGCCCTCGAGGATCAGCCGCGAACTGCGATGCAACCTGCACGGGTCTGGGCAAGGTGGGCGGAGTCGCTCGGTTGTTTCCGGAATCGCGGATTCTGTTTCCAGACTGCCAGTTGCGGCGCCGAACCGGGACCTGATTTCACGCTCAGATTTGGGTTATGAGCCAGCACCCGGGCGCAAGTGGGCAACCGAGACTCACAATCGGCTCGTGGCCGGTGCCCATCCAGCGCTCATTTTCGCAGATGGCCGACTACCGCTTGCCACCCGCTGATTCCCCAGGACCTTCGGCAGATGGATGAGCGTCGCCCTCGACGAGACAACTTCGCCGAACCCTCAAGCGATCTCGATACGATTTCCGCCGACGCTCTTGGCTCGGTACATGGCCACGTCGGCGCGTTGCAGGATCGAGCGGACCGTGTCGGTAGGCGTGGCCAACGTCAATCCGATGCTCAATGAGGTGTAGAAAAGCCGGTCGTCGGCCAAGGGGAAAGGCTCCGCGACCACCTTCCGGATCTTCTCGCACACACTGAGGGCCGTGTCGATCGATTCACTACCGTGTAACACGACCACGATCTCATCACCACCGAGCCGGATGACCACGTCATCGTCCCGCACGGCCGCGCGGATGCGCTGCGCGGTAGTGATCAGCAACGAGTCGCCGACGTCGTGGCCATGGGTGTCGTTGATGCGCTTGAAGCCGTCCAGGTCCAGATACGCCACCGCAAGACCCTGCGCCTCCCGAGCGCCCCTCAGAGCGCGCTCGAGCACCGCCTGTCCCTCCTCACGTGAGGTGAGATCGGTCAGCGAGTCGGTCTTGGCATTCCTCGTCAAGTCCCGCACTGCCAGGAACCTGTCGGTCACGTCCTGCCAGGAGACGACCAGGCCGCCCCCTCCGCGCGCAAGGCGTACGTCGTACCGCAGCGGCTCGTTGCCCCGTAGTTCGTTGCCATAGATGAAGTTCTCGAGCAGCACGCCATTACCGGTCTCCATGACCTCGACGTATTGCTGGAAGGTTCCTGTCGTCACCAACCCCGGGAACACGTCGAGGAGCCGCAATCCGACCATTTCGTTGCGCGACATTCCGTTGTAGACGCACGCCGCCTGGTTGGCCCAGACGTACACGAAGTCGATGATCGCGCCGCCCTGGTCACGGAGGGGTTCCAGGGTGACTACTGCCAGCGATAGAGCGTCGAGCGTTGTCTCGGTCCAGCGGCCCACATCGGCATCCATCAGCGTGAGTCTGTCAGAACCACCCCGTGGGGCCAGTGGACAAACAGGAGATGAGACGCCAAACCTGTATCCACGTTCGTACTCTCCGACGCCCTGCGTCCCACACCTGCTGCCGCCGTGCATTCACCGAACTCCCGTTCGCAGGATGTTTGAAAAGTACGGACGCTGTCCATAATAAAGCCATGAACGATGTACCCACAATGAATCCTGATCGGCCGTTGCGGTCCCTCGTGACGGGAGGAACGGCGGGTATCGGCCTGGCCATCGCCCACGCGCTGACCGAGGACGGCGGCCACGTGGCGCTCCTGGGCCGTGACCCGGCGCGGGCGCAGCGGGCGCTCGAGACCTGGGCCCCGGCTGACCGGGAGCGGGTCATGGTGCTGACCGGCGATGTCGCGGACGATGCTGTACGCAGCGAGTCATTGGCCGCAGCCTCGACCGCTTTCGACGGGTTGGACGTGTTGGTGAACAACGCCGGCGCCACGGTGCGAGGAAGGCCGGAGGACTGCTCGATCGCCGACTACACCCAGGTGCTCGAGGTGAACCTCACTGCGGCACTCGCCATGAGCCAGCTGGCCTACCCGAGCCTGAAGGAGTCCGGCCGGGGTCGGGTCATCAACATCGCCTCCTTGACCAGCTTCTTCGGCAGCGGCTTCTCGCTGCCCTACTCGGTGAGCAAGGGTGGCATCGTCCAACTCACCAAGAGCCTCGCTCTCGCGTGGGCGGCGGACGGCATCCTCGTCAACGCCATCGCACCGGGGTGGATCGACACCGAACTCACTGCCGGCACCCGGCAGCACGTGCCGACCCTGGATCAGGCGGTGGTGGAACGCACGCCCCTGAGTCGCTGGGGCACCCCGACCGAGATCGGCTCGGTCGCCGCATTCCTGGCGGGTCCTGGCGCGAGCTTCATCAACGGCACCGTCATCACCGTCGACGGCGGCTACTCCGCCGCGATCTGATTCGTCGGGTCGCGTCCACCCTGGCTGTCGATGCCCTCGACAGATCCGGGATCCACATCCGAGAAACTCACAATGGAAGGCACTCACATGATCCGGACAAGGCAGATCAACTCACCCGCTGAACTGGAGACGTTTGCTGACAACTACATGCGTGCGGGAGGGTTCCACGTCGAGGCTGACTACCTCGCGCGATCGCGCACCTACGCGTGCTTCCACGGCGATCGGATGGTCGGCGGCTTCGTGGTCAACGAGACCGATCGCCTGCGGGCGCTGCAGGACATGCCGGCCGAGGAGGCCGACCGCCTCCGGCAGGAGTCCGCGCACCTCCGTCCCTACGAGATCATGTGCCTGTGGATGGACCGCGATCTGCGTGGTCGCCCACTCGGCACAGCCATCTGGCTGCGTGCACTGTCGGAGGTCGGCCGCCGGCCCGGTCGTCGATTGATCCTGTGCACTGTTCAGGAGGGCCTGATGCAGCTCTACCGCAAGGGTGACCCCGAGATCCTCTACCGAGGGGACATCCCGATGCCGGACGGCTCCGTGCTCCCGAAGTACGTCCTGGCGTTCGACAGGTGGACCCCTATCGCCCGCGCGGCGGCCCACGAGGCCGTCCGACGCAGTGCGGCCGGCCTGCGTCACTCGCTACCGAGCCCGTCCTCGGCCGTGCGACTCATCGCCTGAGTCTGGAGTCCCAGGTTTATATGGACACTGTCCGGGTATATCTGGAGGGACGGAAGATCACGCCTTCCGTCACAGACCGAAGAAGGGTTTCCGTGATCATCATGCAGTCGTCAACCGCCCGCCGCTCGATGTGCTCCGACAACCGTCGACTCGCCCTCCATGGGGGCGCGCCGGTCCGCACCGCAGCGTGGCCCACCTACGACAACGGAACGGTGTTCATCGACGAGAGCGATGTGCAGGCCGCCGAGCGCGCGGTCCGCAGCCAGTTGCTCTTCCGCTACGACACCCGCCCCTACGAGGAGACCGAGACCGGTCTGCTCGAGTTGGAGATGGCTGACTTCTTCGGCACTCGATTCGCGCTGGCGACCACCAGTGGCACCACCGCGTTGACAGTTGCGTTGCTCGGCTCCGGAGTGGGTCCCGGCGACGTCGTGGGATGCCCTGCCTTCACCTTCCCCGCAGCTGCCAGCGCCGTCGCCGCCGCCGGGGCGGAGATCCGACTCATCGAGGTCGACGAGAACCTGAACATGGACGTCGTCGACCTGGCGGACAAGATCGTCGGCCTGTCGGCACTGATCGTGTGTCACATGCGAGGAGTGGCCAGTGACATCGTCGAGATCAAGCGACTCGCTGATGAGAACGGGGTCCTTCTCGTGGAAGACGCTGTGCCGGTGTTCGGGTCCACTTACGACGGCAAGATGTTGGGGACGTTCGGTCAGGTCGGGTGCTTCTCGTTCCAGGCCGACAAGGCGATCAACTGCGGGGAAGGTGGCTTGGTCGTCA
>CAIWTL010000580.1 GCA_903915555.1 uncultured Micrococcales bacterium
CCATCGCCGAGGCCCTCTTTGTGCGCAGCTCTGGGAGGAGTGGCAAAGACACGAGCTGCTCTTCGACGACGTGATGTGGGCACGCAAGGCGCGCGAGGAGCATCGCGCGTTCGCCGACGGCCTGACCGAACGCGGCGTCAAGGTCCACCTCTTCCGCGACAAGCTCGGTGAGGCGCTGGAGATCCCCGAGGCGCGGGAATTCCTGATGGAACGCGTCGCCAACAACAACACCGTGGGCCCACAGCTCGTCGAACCCATGCGCGAGCTGGCAGACAGCGTGAGCGGATCCGACCTGGCCTCCTTCATGATCGGCGGGGTCCTGAAGAAGGACCTGCAGCTCCCCCAGTACAGCAGCCTCCTGTGGGAGTACCTGGACGACTACGACTTCGTACTCACGCCACTGCCGAACCACCTGTTCCAGCGCGACAACACCGCGTTCGCGTATTCAGGTCTCTCGGTCAATCCCATGGCCAAACCGGCCCGCCAGCGCGAGACACTCCACAGCCGGGTCATCTGGAACTTCCACCCCGAGTTCAAGGACGAGATCCCGCACTTCTACTACGGCAACGACGACAAGCACCACCAGCCCGCCACCATCGAGGGTGGCGACATCCTGGTGGTCGGCAACGGAACCGTGATGATCGGCATGGGTGAGCGCACCACGCCGCAGGGCATCGGGATGCTCACCTACGCCTACTTCAGTGCGCCGCAGCAGCAGGTCAACAAGGTGATCGTGGTGGAACTGCCCAAGACGCGCAGCCTCATGCATCTGGACACCGCCATGACCATGATCGACAAGGACAAGTTCTCGGTCTACTCGGAGCTCCCGGAGGAGTTGCGCACCTACACCCTCACCAAGAAGGACGACAGCGGCGCCTACGACATCGAGGAGAACGAGGAGCTCTGGCCGGTTCTCGCCGATGCAGTCGGCGTGGAGAAGATGACTCCACTCTTCACTCCCATCGACGAACTGGGAGCGGCGCGCGAGCAGTGGAACGACGGCAACAACTTCCTCACCGTCGCACCGGGCGTCATCTTCGGCTACGACCGCAACGAGACCACGAACACCTTCCTGCGGAAGCACGGCATCGAGATCGTCGGGATCGTGGGCAACGAACTGGGCCGTGGCCGAGGTGGCCCGCGCTGCATGTCCTGCCCCATGGAGCGTGGCTCCGCCGACGAGTGACCCCAGCGGACCCATCAGCCAACACACCCTCACCGAGAACACGAAAGGGGCACCATGCCCGTCAATCTCCGCAACCGTGACTTCCTCAAGGAACTGGACTTCACCCGGCAGGAACTGCAGTTCTTGCTTGACCTTTCGCGCGACCTGAAGCGCGCCAAGTACACCGGCAACGAGCGGCAGCGCATGAAGGGCAAGAATGTCGCGCTGATCTTCGAGAAGACCTCCACCCGTACCCGGTGCGCGTTCGAGGTCGGCGCCTACGACCAAGGCGCCGGCGTCACCTACCTGGAGCCCTCCGGCTCACAGATCGGCCACAAGGAGTCGATCGCCGACACCGCGCGCGTACTGTCCCGCTTCTACGACGGCATCGAGTACCGCGGTGCGGGACAGGAGAACGTGGAGGAGCTCGCGAAGTACTCCGACGTCCCGGTGTGGAACGGCTTGACCGACGAGTGGCACCCCACCCAGATGCTGGCCGATTTCCTCACCATGAGTGAGCACAGCCGCGGCAAGCCCATCCAGGACATCACCTACACCTACATGGGGGATGCGCGTTCCAACATGGGCAACTCCTTGCTGATCATGGGAGCCATCATGGGCGCCGATGTCCGCATCTGCTCGCCCAAGCAGTTGTGGCCCAGCAAGGAGGTCCAGAAGGAGGCGAAGGAGCGCGCCAAGGAGTCCGGTGCCCGCATCATGCTGACCGACGACCCTGCCAAGGCGCTACCCGGTTCCGACTTCGTCATGACCGACGTGTGGGTCTCGATGGGCGAGCCGAAGGAGGTCTGGGACGAGCGCATCAAGCTGCTGAAGAAGTACCAGGTCAACGCGGCCGCGATGAAGAAGACCGGCAACCCGAACGTGAAGTTCATGCACTGCCTGCCGGCGTTCCACGACACCAACACGAAGGTGGGTCAGGACGTCGCCGCTGCGACGGGTATGAAGAACGGTCTCGAGGTGACCAACGACGTCTTCGAGTCGAACGCGAACATCGCGTTCGATCAGGCGGAGAACCGGCTGCACACGATCAAGGCCATCATGGTGGCGACGATCGGCGACTGAGTTCGTCTAGACGCTGATCCTGGAGGTCTCGCGGTACGGTCGGCCCGGGGGCCCGCAGCGACAGGAGCGAGACGCCATGCCCACCGCTGCCCCCGCAGGCGACCGCGCTGCGGTGACGGGTCCGTGGGCGATCGCGCTCCTGGGATGGATCGGGGCCACGAAGGCGACGGGGGCGGCCCTGGCGACGATCGCGCTGGTCGACGCCTCCCGGGCTCTGGCCCTGACCCCCGACGAGCGGACCCTGGCGGCCAGCGTCGGGACACTCGCCCTCGCCGCCACGGTCATCGCCAGCGGCCTGCTCGCCGACCGGATCGGGCGTCGCCGGGTGCTCATGGGCAGCTTCGCGATCGCCATCCTGGGCAGCATGCTGCTGGCTGTGTCGTGGGGGGTGGTCCCCTATGTCCTCGGCGCCGTCGTCACCGGCGTTGCGTACGGCGCCATGTTCGCCGGCTCATTCGCCTACGTGAAGACGGTCGCTCCGGGTAGCGGGCTGGGGTGGGCGCTGGGTCTGTTCGGCACGTACGCGACCATCGTCGCGGCTCTCGCCTCGATCTCAGGTGGCTACCTCGCCGACGTCTCGTGGCGTGCGCTGTTCCTGGTCGTGCCGGTGATGTGTGTGATCTCCCTGCTCGCCACACCCCGACTGCTGCCGGTTGTGCCCCGCGTTCCCGGTGGGCGGGTCGACATCACGGGACTGGTTCTACTGGGCCTCGGACTCGTTCTGCTCCTGGCCGGGGTCAGCCGGGCGACGACGGCCGGCGGCTGGGGCAGTTGGGGACCCGCGGGGGTGGGCGTGGCAGTCCTGGCTCTGTGGTGCTGGTGGGAAGCCCGCCAACCGGATCCCGCGTTCCCGATCCGCCTGTTCCGGTCGGGTCCCTTCGCGGCCGCCGCACTTGTCGGGGTCACCTTCAACATCGTCCAGGCGGCGAGTTCACTGCAGTTCTCCGACTACTGGCAGTTCGTCGACGGCCAGACACCTTTCGTGGTGAGTCTCGAGATCCAGCCCTTCTACGTCCTGGGCATCGTCGGAGCGCTCGTCGCGGGACGCCTGCTCAGCGCGGGGCGGAGTCCCCGGGCCCTGATCTCGATCTCATGTCTGATCACCGGCGCCGGGCTCCTCGCGGTTGTCCCGCTGTCGCAGTCGGCCTCGTACTGGGCTTACCTGCCGGCCATCGCTGTCATCGGGACAGGGATGATGGCCGGGATGACCGCGCAGTCGCAGGTTTTCGTCGATCAGGCGCCCCACACCTCCTACGGGAGCGTCACAGCGTCACGCAGCACCGTCGGACAGATCGGCTTCGCGTTCGGATTCGCGGCGTCCACCGCGATCATCCAGCGACTCACCGACGCCGGCACCCTCACGCGGCTCCAGGAGAGCGGCGTCTCACCGAGCCGTGATCAGCGCGCGCTGGGCGCCGTGGAGGGGTTCGTGGAGTCGGGCCGGGTCGCTGCCGGCGGTGTCGTCGACACGGCCCTGGCCGACGCAGCCGCCTCGTTCCACAGCGCCCTGCAGATCCTCATGCTGCTCTGCGCCGTTGTCATGCTGGTGTCAGCGGGGGCGGTCTGGCTGCTGATGCGGGACCGCCCCCGCCCGCACTAGCGATTCCGGCCGCACTGCGCCGGAACTCGCCACGCCGCCAATGAGGGCACCTGAGGCGTCCCCGCAGCCTGGCGGGTCGATGGAGCGGCAGCATAAGGGCATGCCGACCGCCGACTACGTCATCACCGATGCCGACGTGGGCGTCGCTGCAGCTGGGCTTAGGATCCTGCCATGCTCACGCGCCTCGTGATCCCGCCAGTCTTGGTCGCCCTGACAGTGACCGGTTCGACCATGGCCCTCGCCACGCCGTCGGTCACCCCGTCTGCCGCCACGTCACCGGCCAGGCTGGCGTTCGTCGACTGTCCACCCGACGCCAAACCGACGGGCGTCAGATGCGCCGAACTGACGGTGCCCCTGGACTGGCGGACGCCGACCGACGGACGGACCACCACGATCGCCCTGCGGGTCGTTCCGTCGCCGCGTCAGCGGGGCGGCTTCACGTTCAATCCCGGCGGGCCCGGCAGCAGCGGGATCGAGGCAGGACCCGAGATCTACCGCAAGCTGCCCAGGGAAGTACGCAACCGCTTCGACTTCGTGATGTGGGACCCGCGCGGCGTGGGAGCCAGTGGCCCACGCCTGCGAGGGTGCGGGCCCCAGCCGCTGCCCCGGTTGCCCGAGACCGGCCCCGTGGACTGGGAGGCGACCTGGTCGGCCTATCACGCCGCCCAGGCCAGGGCGACCAGGGCCTGCTTCGACGCGAACCCCGACGCCGCCCCTTATCTGGGGACCTGGCAGGTGGTGCGCGATCTCGACGCGATGCGAGAGGCACTGGGCTACCGCGACTGGAACTACTGGGGGATGAGTTACGGCACCCGCATCGCGTACTCGTACGCCAAGACGTTTCCCCACCGACTGCGGGCGCTGATCGTCGACGGCAGCGTGTGGCCCCAGGAATCGGTGTACCGGATCGCGAGCCAGCAGCCCACGGCGTGGTTCACAGGCATGCAGGTGTACGCCTCGATCATGGGCCACGCGCAGGCCCACAAAGTCAACAGGGTTCTCGAGGCTCTCGACGACAGGGTGGTGACGCTGGACGGCGTTCCGTACACCCGCTGGACGGTGGCGGCAGTGGCCTACGGCTCCCTGAGTTCCCAGGATGCCTATCCCCGGATCCGTACTCTGATCGACGGCCTGCACCATGCCCTGTTCGACGAGCCCATCCGGCCGCAGGCCACTACCCGCGCGATGAGGCAACTGGAGAAGAGCGCCGGAAAGGATGCGGCGGGAAGCTACGCGAACACCTTCATCCACTGCGCGGACATGCACGACCGACCGGCTGCGCAGGACGCTGCCCGACTGGCGACGAACGCCGCGGACAACTACGGCACGGCCCTGGGATTCGCGACGCTGTTCTCGCTGACGTGCGCGGGGCTTCCCGCGGACTACGCCCCCGCTGTGCCCAGGGGTTCGGCGCCGATCACGCTGCCCCACTCACCGGTCGTCGTCCTGTCGACCGGCGACGTCCGCACGCCCTGGATCTGGGGGCGGACCATGGCCAATCAATACGCAGGTTCACGCACTCTCTCGTACATCGGCACGCAACACGTGACGTATCTCCGGACACCATCGACATGCGTCAACGACCGAGTGACCCGCTACCTGCTGACCACGCAGCTCCCCCGTCAGGACCTCGCCTGCCCATACACCCCCAGTGCGGGTGCCGGGCAGTCCGCGCGCGCCACGCACTAGCCGGCGGGGGTTACGGCGCGGGAGCATGGGCTCATGTCGGCCGCCGATTACGTGATCACCGACGCCGCCATCTGGACCGGTTCGGGTGGTTGGGCGACCGGGCTTGCCATCAGGGGAGACCGGATCACTGCAGTCACCACGGGCGACGATGAACTGCGCAGCTGGATGGGCCCCGACACCGAGGTGGTGCCGCAGCCCGGGCGACTCGTTGTTCCCGGCTTCCAGGACGCCCACATCCACGCCCCCTTCGCCGGACGCAACCGGTTGCACGTGTTCCTCAACGATCTGTACAGCCGGGCGGACTACCTGGGCGCGGTCGCTGAGTACGCGCAAGCCAACCCCGACGAGGAGTGGATCGTCGGCGGGGGCTGGGCCATGGAGCACTTCCCCGGCGGCAACCCGCGGCGGCAGGATCTCGACGCGGTGGTCCCGGACCGTCCCGTGTTCCTGATGAACCGGGACATCCACGGCGCCTGGGTGAACACCCGCGCCCTGGAGGTGGCGGGCATCGAGACCGACACCCCCGATCCGCCGGACGGCTTGATCGTCCGTGATCCCGACGGCACCCCCACCGGCACGCTGCACGAGGGCGCGGCCTATCGCTTCCAGTCCGATGTGCTGCCGCCACCCTCCCGCGCAGACTGGGAGGCGGCGATCATCGAAGCCCAGACATATCTGCACTCGCTGGGGATCACGGCATGGCAGGACGCCTGGGTGACCCCTGAGACCCAACACGCCTATGAGTCGCTGGCCCGACAGGGCCGGTTGACCGCCCACGTGGTGGGAGCGCAGTGGTGGGACAGGTATCGGGGCCTCGACCAGATCGACGAGTTCCTGACCCGCCGCGAGTCCGGATCAGTCGGCCACTTCCGCGCGAGCGCGGTCAAGATCATGACCGACGGGGTCATCGAGAGCCGTACCGCAGCACTCACCGAGCCCTACTGCGACGGATGCGGTGGCCACACGGACAACTACGGGCTCAGTTACGTCGACCAGGATCTGCTGGCGGCAGCGGTGACCCAGTTGGACGCACTCGGTTTCCAGGTGCACATGCACGCCATCGGTGACCGCGCGGTCCGCAATGCCCTCGATGCCGTCGCTGCGGCACGCTCCGCCAATGGGAGCAATGACCTGCGCCACCACATCGCCCACCTGCAGCTCGTGCGCCCCGAGGACATCCCGCGGTTCGAGCAGCTCGGCGTTGTCGCGAACTGCCAGTCGTTCTGGGCCCAGTCGGAGCCGCAGATGGATGAACTGACCATCCCGTTCATCGGGCGCGATCGGGCGCAACGCCAGTATCCGTTCGCGGACCTGCTCTCCGCGGGCACCGTACTGGCCGGTGGCAGCGACTGGTCGGTGACTACTGCCGATCCCCTCCAGGAGGTCGAGGTCATGGTGAACCGGATCGACCCCGACCACCGGGACAACGCTCCGTTCCTGCCGGAGCAATGTGTCCCCCTGCATGCGGCCATGGCTGCCTTCACATCGGGAAGCGCCTTCGTCAATCACGACGACGACGCCGGGATCCTGGCTGTGGGCAGACGAGCGGATCTGGCGGTGTTGGACCGCAACGTCTTCACCGAGCCCGTCACCCGGATCAGCGACGCCCGCGTGGTGGCGACTTTCGCGTCAGGGAGACCCGTCTTCGGCGCCTGAGCCGGCGATCTCCGGGTCAGCCGGTGCCCGGGAGCGCACACGCGATCCGGGGGGAGCGATCGACTCCCCAGGTGCGGCTCCAGCGGGATGGCGCAGCCCCTGCCCGTTCGGCAGCGACCCGGGCCTGGATGCGAACGCCCGTGTTGCAGGACGGCCGTGCCGTGACCCGGATGGCCTTCCCCGACGCGCCGGCCGAACCGGGACGATCGATCTGTAGGCCGCAAACCCGGGTCTGTGCCCGTCGCGATATCCGCTGTCCCTTCACTTCGCACCAGGCGCGCACTGCACTGACCCGACCGTCGGTGCGCACCGACGAGATGAGTGTCGTCGTGCGACCGACGGCGACCGGGTCACCTGCCGGTCGTCCCGTCACGAGCAACCGGGTCTGCCGGGGACCGATCTTGGTCACAGTGTTCGCGCCGGAGTTCGCGGTGAACACGTTTCCCTGACCGTCCACTGCGATCCCTTGTGGTTCGCTGCCGGTGGATCCGCCGTACTGGGAATACCGAGAGCCATCGGGGCTGATCTTGGTGACCGTGTTCCAGTCGCTGTTGGCGACGAATACGTTTCCCCGCTTGTCGACGGCGATCGCGGTCGGCGAACCGACTCTGCCCCCGAAGAGAGATGTGGTGCGGCCGTCCGCGCTGATCCTGGTCACGGAGTCCGACGAGGTGTTGGCGACGAAGACGGTCCCATCGGGCTTGACGGCGAGCGCCCATGGGTAGGCGCCCGTCGTGCCACCGAACTGAGCAGTGGTGCGACCGTCGGCGCTGATCTTGGTCACCGAGTCCGCCCCGGTGTTGACCGTGTAGACATTTCCGTCACCGTCGAGCGCGATCCCCCACGGCTCATTCCCGGTAGTACCACCGAACTGACTGGTGGTCCCGTCGGGCCGGATCCTGGTGACGGAGTCGGATTCGAAGTTCGCGGTATAGACGTTCCCGCGCCGGTCCACCGCGATTCCTCGCGGGCCCTCTCCGGTCGGGCCGCCGAACCGGGTGGTGGTCCCATCGGGCCGGATCCGGGTCACCGAGTTCGACAGATAGTTGGCGGTGTACACGTTGTCGTGGCGGTCGATCGCGATGGCCCAGGGCTGACCGCCCGTGGCTGCGCCGAACTGCGTGGTGGTGCGGCCGTCGGCGCTGATCTTGGTCACGGTGTCCGCTCCCGTGTTGGGCGTGTAGACGTTGCCCGCGGAATCCAGGGCGACACCCCACGGGAACCTGCCCGTGGGGCCCCCGAAGGGGTTGGTCGTCTCGAGGGTGCGTGCCGCTGTCGATGGTCCCACCGACAACAGGAGCCCCAGGAGCACCGACATGGCCGTCGAGCCGACGATAACCCGTTTCACCATGACTTCTCCTCGATCGCGTCCGGTGCCGGTCGTCACTCTACGGGGACCGGCGGCCCGTACCGGTAGGCGGTCCACTGGTCGTCGAGGGCCCGACGCTGCAGCGGGTGGAAGTTCACGGCACTCATGGGCGCCCAGTTGCCGTCTGCGGTGACCTCCGCGGAGTCGACCCGGAACGCCATCCACAGGACCGGGTCATCCGTCGTCATGTCGGACACGAGTTGTGACACACGATGCTCACTCCACCCCCGCTCCCCCACGAACGCCAGGACGTACTTGCTGCCGGGGATCATCTCGGCCGACAGCGACGCGCCGTTGTCCCGCCATGCCTGCAGCGTCCTGTTGAACGCACCCGGAGCGTCCAGGACGACCGCGATCCCGTCGGTGAAGTGCAGCTCCTTCATGAGCGGGTCCACAGTGCTCCTCCCGGAAACGGTCATCGGCATCAGCAGGATAGGCGCGCAGGGCTTGGGTGTCCCCCGGTGGAGGACCGCACACAAGCACCCCAGGAGCTGGACCGTCACAGCGCGGACCGGACGTCGGTGCGTCCGAAGCCGTCCCCCACATACAGCAGGGTGTCGTGTGACACCTTGGCCAAGGCGTAGGAAAAACAGTCGCCGAAGTTCAGCCGTGCCGGATGGCGCCCTCGGCCGAAGTCACGGTGTGCCTGACGGGCAACCGCGGCCTGGTCGGCGGTGACATCGACGATCTCGACGCGGATGAAATTCAGGAGTTCCTCGACACGCCCGACCGCAGCAGGGTCACCGGCATTGTCGAGGACCAGGAACAGCTCAACATACGTCGCCGCGGACATGAGTCGCTGATGGTTGGCCCCGATCGCACCGAGGACCGATTCGGCCGCAGGCTCGTCCTTGATCACGGCCAGGATCGCGGAGGTGTCGATCACCATCAGCGGGGCAAGCCGTCGTCGTCATACAGCCCATCGGTGGTGAGTTCCACGTCGGCGAAATCCCGTCTGATCACCGTCAGCAGGTCGTCGACGATCGCCGAGTCCTGTTGGGCTCGCACTCGCTCCGCCCGTTCACGTGCCGCCCGTTCGATCGCCACCGCCTGCCCCTCCCCCGTCAGCGCCATCAGTTCTCGGACGGCGCGCTCCGCCGCGGGATTCTTCACATTCAACGCCACAGGCAGAAGTATACCGACAGATGGCAGAAAGCCAGAGGGTCGCCGAATCGATCGAGCCTCTGGCCCCGTGGAGTGAGGCAGGACCGGCGAGTCAGCCGCCGCGGCGGATGCGGGCGTTCATCAGCTTGGGGCGCATGTCGATGAAATACAGGGCCACGATCGCCATGCTGGCGAACCACATGAAGCTGCGTGGGCCGAAGGGCTCGTCGGGCCGCCAGCCCCCCAGCCACAGCAGCATCGCGAAGCAGAAACCGAGCAGAACCAGCCACGCCACCCGTGGCATCCGCTCGACATCGGCGAAGTCCTGCTTCGAGAAGCGGAGCGCATCGATGAACGCGGCGATGATGGCGATCAGCGATCCGTACGCGAGAACGATCTGCAGAATCGTCGTGAACAGGCCCACGGAGCCACGCTACCCGCCGCCCGGACGACCACAGCCCCCTCGCGCCGGTCCAGGCGAAGGGGGCTGTGGGAGATGGGTCAGTTCTGGGCTGCCTCGAGGCGCTGCCGCAGGGCGGCGAGCTCGTCGCGCAACTTCGGCGGCACCTTGTCGCCGAACTTCTCGAAGTACTCCTCGGTGAGGTCGGCCTCGGCCAGCCAGGAGTCGGGATCGACGGCGAACAACTCCGCGACCTGGTCCTCGGTGAGATCGAGGCCCTCGAGGTAGAGGTCGCCCTCTTTGGGCTTTCCACCGATAGCGGTCTCCTCGGCGTCGGTGCGCCCGTTGACCCGCTCGATGATCCACGCGAGCACCCGGCTGTTGTCGCCGAAGCCCGGCCAGATGAACTTCCCGTCGTCGTCCTTGCGGAACCAGTTGACCTGGTAGATCTTGGGCAGCTTGTCGGCGTCGGTCATCTCGCCGATCTTGAGCCAGTGGCCCCAGTAGTCGGCCATGTTGTAGCCGCAGAACGGCAGCATCGCGAACGGGTCGCGCCGCAGGGCACCCACCGTGCCCTCGGCGGCCGCGGTCTGCTCCGACGCGATGGTGGCACCCAGGAAGACCCCGTGGTCCCAGTCGCGGGCCTCGTTGACCAGTGGGACGTTGGTGGCGCGACGGCCACCGAACAGGATGGCCGAGATCGGGACCCCGGCCGGGTCCTCCCAGTTCGGGGCGATGGAGGGGCACTGCTCCGCGGGCGCCGTGAACCGGGCATTGGGGTGACTGCTGGGGGTCTCGCTGTCCGGGGTCCAGTCGTTGCCCTTCCAGTCGATGAGGTGGGCCGGCGGCTCCTCGGTCATGCCCTCCCACCAGACGTCACCGTCATCGGTGAGGGCGACATTGGTGAAGATCGAGTTGCCCCACAGGGACTTGATCGCGTTGGCGTTGGTGTGCATCCCGGTGCCGGGGGCGACGCCGAAGAAGCCGGCCTCGGGGTTGATGGCGTACAGCCGACCGTCGTCGCCGTAGCGCATCCAGGCGATATCGTCACCCACCGTCTCGACGGTCCAGCCCGGGACACTCGGCTCGAGCATCGCGAGATTGGTCTTGCCACAGGCGGAGGGGAAGGCGGCAGCGAGGTACTTGACGTCGCCGTCGGGGGCGGTGAGTTTCAGGATGAGCATGTGCTCGGCCATCCAGCCCTCGTCGCGGGCCATGGCCGACGCGATGCGCAGGGCGAAGCACTTCTTCCCGAGCAGGGCGTTGCCGCCGTAGCCCGAACCGTACGACCAGATCTCGCGGGACTCGGGGAAGTGAACGATGTACTTCGTGTCGTTGCAGGGCCACGCGACGTCCTCGCGGGTGTTTCCCTCGTCATCGACCAGCGGGTAGCCGACCGTGTGGACGGCGGGCACGAAGTCGCCGTCCTCACCGATGAGGTCGAGGGCCTCGCGGCCCATCCTCGTCATGATCCGCATGTTGACCACGACGTAGGGCGAGTCGGTGATCTCGACACCGAGCTGGGAGATCCGCGAACCCAGGGGACCCATCGAGAAGGGGATGACGTACATGGTGCGACCCCGCATGGAGCCCGCGAAGAGCGGCTTCAGGGTGGCGCGCATCTCCTGGGGATCCATCCAGTTGTTGGTGGGACCCGCATCCTCCTCACGCAGCGAGCAGATGTAGGTGCGGTCCTCGACACGGGCGACGTCGGAGGGGTTGGAGCGGGCCAGGAACGAGTTGGGGCGCTTCTCCTCGTTGAGCCGGATGAAGGTGCCACCGTCGACCATCTGCTGGGTCAGTCGATCCCACTCCTCCTGGGAGCCGTCGACCCACTCGACCCGGTCGGGCTGCGCGAGTTCGGCGATCTCCTCGACCCACTCTAGCAACTTCTTGTTCTTGGTGGGCGCGTTGTCCAAACCGGGGATGCTCATTCAGGTCACTCCGTCGCTGTCATGGCCGGGCGATGTCGTCCGGGCTCCAGAATGCCCGGCGACTCCCCGAGCAGAGGCCCCGGACCGGGTCCGGACCGTGCCGGACACCGAACGGGCGCATGCCGGTGAGCGACACCGGGACTCTTCCCATCGTAACTTGTGGCCCCACGGCGGGCGAGGGCGACCCTCGGCGCGGCTACCCTCCGGGTATGGATCTGTGGCGCGCACCCATCGCCGGGGGGCCCGTCGACGCGGTGGTGCATGTCCCCGGGTCGAAGTCGATCGCCAACCGCGCTCTGGTCCTGGCCACCGTGGCCGACGGCCCCTCCGTCGTGTCGAATCTCCCCGTCGGCTCCCGGGACCTCTCGCTCATGCTGGCGGCCCTGGCGGCCCTGGGCGCCGAGGTGCAGGAACTCGCCGGGACCGCGGTGCGCATCGTGCCCCCCGACCGACGGGAGGGCGGCGAGCGCAGGGTCGACTGTGGCCTGGCCGGAACGGTGATGCGCTTCGTCCCACCCGTCGCGGCGCTCGACTCCGCCGACGTCACCTTCGACGGGGATCCCCGGGCTCGCGAACGACCCATGGGTCCGATGATCGCCGCCCTGCGGGGCATCGGAGCCGCCGTGGACGACGGCGGCCGTGGCGCACTTCCGTTCACGGTCCACGGCGCCGGGGGTGTCGACGGGGGCCTTGTCGAGGTGGACGCGTCGGCGTCGAGCCAGTTCGTGACCGCACTGCTGCTGCCCGGTGCCCGGTTCCGCGACGGCGTGACCGTGCGCCACCGGGGTGAGCCGGTCCCCTCCCTGCCGCACATCGACATGACCGTATCCATGCTCGCCGAGCACGGTGTCACGGTGTCCTGCGACACCGGCGACCGCACCCGCGCCACCTGGTCCGTCGAGCCGGGCGCCGTGCTCCCCCTCGACCGGCGGATCGAGCCGGACCTGTCCAACGCCGCACCGTTCGTCGCCCTCGCCATGGTCACCGGCGGCCGGATCCTGGTGCAGGACTGGCCCCCGACCAGCCGCCAACCCTCCTCGACCGAGGTGTTCGAGTCGATGGGGGCGACCTTCACCCCCACCGCCGAGGGCATGCTCGTCACAGGACCGGACCGCATCACCGCGGTCGACGTCGACCTGCGCGACCTGGGCGAACTGGTACCCACCCTGACCGCAGTGTGCCTGTTCGCCGACGGTCCGTCACGACTGCGGGGCATCGGCCATATCTCGGGCCACGAGACCGACCGGTTGGCCGCACTGGCCGACGCCGTCGCCGGATTGGGAGGCCGGGTGGTGGCCGAGGGGGACGGCCTCACCGTGACCCCCACGACGCTGCACGGTGGCCGATGGCCCACGTTCCACGACCACCGCATGGCCACCTGCGGGGCGATCATCGGCGCGCGGGTCGCCGATGTCCTCGTGGCGGACGTGGCCACGACGGCGAAGACGTTCCCCGCCTTCCCGACGACGTGGGAGGCCGCCGTCAGGGGAACCGGACGCCCATGGTGAGGGAGTACTCCGAGGACGACGTCCGGATCCGGCCGGGTCGGCGCTCACGACCGCGTTCCAAGGAGCGCCCCGACCATGCGGACGCTCGACCGGGGCTCGTCACAACGGTCGATCGGGGACGGCTGACGGTCGATGTCGTGGACAGCGACACCCCGGTGACAGCGGTCAGGGCCCGTGAACTGGGTCGCCGTTCGGTCGTGGTCGGCGACCGGGTGGGGCTGGTGGGGGACCTCTCGGGAGCCCCCGGAAGCCTCGCCCGCATCGTTCGGGTCGACCCACGCAGCACGAGCCTGCGCCGCACGCCCGACGATACCGACGCCGTGGAGCGGGTGATCGTCGCCAACGCCGACACGATGGGCATCGTCGTCGCGGCGGCTGAACCCCAGCCGCGCGAAGGGTTCATCGACCGGTGCCTGGTCGCCGCCTACGACTCGGGACTCACCCCCCTGCTCATCGTCACGAAGACCGACCTGGCGCCGGTGTCGACGCTCGCCGAGGCCTACCGTCCGCTGGGGCTGGAGGTCGTCGCGGTCAGCCGCGCCGAGGCGGTGGACACCGTTCGGGCGCGCCTGGTCGGTCATGTCACCGTCCTCATCGGGCAGTCCGGCGTCGGCAAGTCGACGCTGGTCAACCGGTTGGTCCCCGACGCCGAGCGCGACACGGGAGTGGTCAACGAGGTCACCGGCCGGGGACGCCACACCTCCACCTCCGCGGTCGGCCTGCGCCTGCCCGGTGGCGGCTGGATCATCGACACCCCCGGCGTCCGCAGTTTCGGTCTCGGTCACGTCGACCGGGAACGCGTGCTCGCAGCGTTCGGGGAACTGGCCGAGGGTGAGACGGGATGCCCCCGGGGCTGTGACCACGAGCCTCCGCACTGTGGGCTCGACGAGTGGGTGGAGCGGGGTCAGGCGGGCCCCGACGGCGTCGCACGTCTGGCGTCGGTGCGCCGCATGCTGCACTCGATGTCGGGGTGACGGGCCCGGGCGTCCTGGCTAGCGTGGGGGCATGGATCTGGCCTCCCGCATCTCGGACCTCATGCCACAGGTTGTCGAGGACCTCGCTGCGCTCGTGGCCGTGCCCTCGGTGAACTTCCCCGGCTACGACTCCGCGCCGGTGATCGCGTGCGCGCAGGCCTGTGCCGACCTGCTGTCGGAGGCGGGCGCCGAGGTCACCCTCGTCCCGGGCAACTCAGGGGTGCCCACGGTACGCGCCGAGGTCCCCGGACCGCCCGGATCGCCCGTCGTGCTCCTCTACAGCCACTACGACGTGCAGCCCGGCAGCGCCCCGGACAAGTGGGACTCCCCCGCGTTCACCGCGACCGAACGCGACGGTCGGCTGTACGGACGCGGAGCGGCGGACGACAAGTCGGGGGTCGTGACCCACATCGCCTGCGTCCGGGCGTTCGACGGCCGGCCGCCCGTGACGCTGCGGATCCTGCTCGAGGGGGAAGAGGAGTACGGCGGGGACTTCGAGGAGTGGCCGACCACGCACCCCGAGGAGTTCGCCGACCTCTCCGTCGCACTCATCAACGATCTCGGCCCGGTCGAGCTCGGCCAGCCGACCTTCACCACCGCGCTACGCGGGATCACGGGTGGGACGGTCACGGTGCGGACCCTCGAGGAGCCGCGCCACAGCGGCGTCTACGGCGGCCCGGCCCCCGACGCCTTGATGATCCTCATCGGCCTGCTCGCCACTCTCACGGACGACAACGGGGACTGCGCCATCGAGGGCCTCAGCAGCGGTGAGTGGCCGGGAGCCGATTACCCGGAGGAGACCTTCCGGGAACTCGTCGGCGTGCTGCCGGGAGTTCCTCTCGTGGGTACCGGCTCCATCGCCTCCCGGCTCTACTCGAAGCCGTCGGTGACAGTGGTGGGTCTCGACGCCCCGGACGTGGCCACCGCACCCAACGCCATCATCCCGATGGCTCGGGCCAAGATCAGCGTCCGAATCCCTCCCGGCGTGGATGCCGAGCTGGCGACGGCCGCCCTGGAGCGCCACGTCCGGGAGCACGCGCCGTTCGGGGTCGAGGTGGGGTTCACGCCCGCCGAACCCGCCGACGGCACCCTCATCGCGACACAGGGCGACGCCCAACGGATCTATGCGGAGGCGATGCGGGAGGCCTACGGCCGCGGACCCACCGAGCAGGGGATGGGCGGCGCCGTACCCTTCGTGGCGAACCTCGTGTCGGCATTCCCCCACCTCGCGGTCATCGCCACCGGGGCGCAGGACCCCCTGGCCCGGATCCACGCACCCAACGAGAGCATCGACCTCGCCGAGCTCCGTCGCTCGATCCTGGCCCAGGCGCTGTTCCTCGAGAAACTTGCCGAGGCGTCCGGTGTCGGCGCGGTCGGTGTCGCATCATGACCGCCGATGACCTCGCCCTGGCGTTGGCGATCGCCGACGCGGCCGACCGCGTCACGATGAGCCGCTACCTCGCGCGGGACCTGCGTGTGGAGACCAAGCCGGACACGTCGCCGGTGACCGAGGCCGACCGGGCCTGCGAGCACACCATCCGGCAGATGCTGGCTCGGGAGCGACCGGACGACGGCGTGCTCGGCGAGGAGATGGGCACGGCCGGGGGCGCGGCGGGTCGGCGCTGGATCATCGACCCCATCGACGGTACGAAGAACTACCTGCGTGGCGTCCCGGTGTGGTGCACCCTCATCGCCCTCGAAGAGGACGGCGACCTGCGGGTGGGAGTGGCATCGGCGCCGGCCCTGGGACGCAGATGGTGGGCCGCTGTCGGGTCCGGCGCGTTCACCCGCGACGTCGACGGAACGTGCCGGCGGCTGCAGGCCAGCGGCGTCACGCGATTGCCCGACGCCTCCTTCTCCTACTCCGACGAGGAGTACTGGCTCGAGCGCGGCGCCGCGCGGGGGCTTCGGACCCTGATCGACTCGTGCTGGCGGACGCGCGCCTACGGCGACTTCCTCTCGCATGTGCTCGTCGCGGAGGGCGCGGTCGACATCGCCGCCGAACCGGCTCTCGCCCCCTGGGACATGGCGGCTCTCGTCCCCATCGTCACCGAGAGCGGTGGCCGCATCACTGCCTACGACGGCTCACCGGCGCTGACCGGACTCTGCGCGGTGAGCACCAACGGCCATCTGCATGAACAGGTGCTCGCAGTGCTGCAAGAGGACCCACGGAATGAGTAGCCTGACGGGGTCCACCGCCGATCCGCCGCGCGGATCGCAATCCCCCGGGAGGCGACAGTGAAACTCGAGCACGTCCTGCAACGCAAAGGTGCCACCGTCCAGACCATCCGTCCCGACGCCACGGTCGCCGACGTGGTCGCCCGGTTGGCGGAGCACAACATCGGCGCGTTGGTCGTCTCGGAGGACGGCAGTACCGTCGTCGGGATCGTCTCCGAACGGGACGTCGTGCGACAACTCGCCGAGTCCGGTGCGGAGACGCTGACCGCCTCGGTCGACTCGATCATGACCCCGATGGTGACGTGCGCCCCTCCCTCGGCGACGACGGCCTCCCTCATGGGTGTCATGACGGAGTCGCGGGTGCGGCACGTGCCGGTCCTGGACGCGGACGAGAACCTCGTGGGCATCGTGAGCATCGGAGACGTGGTCAAGAGTCGGCTGAACGAGCTGCAGGACGAGCGCGACGCGCTTGTCGAGTACGTCAACGTCGGCCGCTGACCCCCGCCCTCAACGCCTGGGGTCGATGCGCAGCAGCAGACCGTCCGCCGGACGCAGGGTCACAGACGCCAGGGGCCGCGGCGGCGGACCGACCCGGGAGAAGCGGAAGGCGGCGCCGAGTCCCGCGACGACCTCCGCCATCTCCCATCGGGCGAAGTCGCGCCCGATGCACTGCCGCAGCCCTGCCCCGAACGGGATGAACGCCTCCCGTTGCCGACGCGACAGCCGTGCGGCGAACCGATCGGGGGCGAACACCTCCGGGTCGGACCAGTAGCGGCTGTCGCGCTGCACGAGATAGGGACTGGTGATGACCAGTGCCCCCGCGGGAACGGCATGACCAGCGATGTCGTCGGGGCCGGTCGCGGACCTGCTGATGACCCACGCCGGAGGGTAGAGGCGCAGGGTCTCGTCAGCGACCCACCGAGCACGACCCGGGTCATCGGCCAGCGCATCCCCCTCCGCCTCGTCACCGGCGATCAGCCACAGCGCCCACATCAGCGCGCTCGCCGCGGTCTCGTGCCCGGCCACGAGGAACGTCACCACCTGGTTCCGGATCTGCTCATCGCTCCAGCCCGGCTGAGCGAGGAGCAGATCCAGCAGCAGTCCGTCGCCCGGGCCGCCCTGCGCGGCGAGCCGCGCAACGGCCTCGTCCAGTTCCCGCAGCGCCCGACCCAGGCGACGGTTCGCAGGTGTCGGCCAGGAACGGGGAAAGGCGACGGGCACGCGACTTCGCTGGATGACCACAGACAGAGCGTCGAGGGTGGCTTCCGCCAGTTTCGCCGTCGACCCCGTGAGGGGGTCGCCGAAGAGACTGCGACCCACGACCCTGAGCGTCACCTCCATCATGGCGCTCTCGACGTCCACGACGGCGCCCGGCCCCGCCAGGCGCCACCGGTCGACGAGAGCGCCGACCTCGTCGGCGACGATCCGCCCGACGACCGGCAGGAACGCGTGGTGGAACGCCGGCTGCACGACCGGGCGTTGGTCACGCCAGCGACGGTCGGGCGCCACGAGAAGGCCGTCGCCGGTGACCAGCGCCAGGGACCGGTACTGGATCGTCTCCTTGTCGTAGCACCCCGGACGTCCCACCAGCACCTGATGCGTGGCCTCGGCCGAGGCCACGAGATACGTGGGGGGCCGGGGGATGGGGAACTGGACCACGTCACCGTAGGTGTCGCGCATGAGGGTGAGGAAGGCCAGTGGATCTCGACGGATCATCGTGGTGTGGCGCAGCATCCGGGGACCCAGTGGCCCGGGAGCGGTCGCGGGAGTGCCGAGGAAGTCGGTCACGGGAGGGTCCAGTCGATCGGTGGGGCGCCCTGCTCGGCGAGGTGCTGATTGCTGCGGGTGAACGGTCGGGAGCCGAAGAACCCGCGGTCGGCCGACAGCGGACTGGGGTGGGCGGAGGTGATGACGGGGGTGTCGGCGAGGAACTGCTGGGCGGTCTGGGCGTCCCGACCCCACAGAATGGCGACCAGTGGTGTGGGGCGCCGGGCCAGATGGGTGATGGCTGCCTGCGTCACGTCCTCCCAGCCCAGGCCGCGGTGAGAGCCGGGAGCACCGGGTCGCACCGTCAGCACGCGGTTGAGCAGCAGGACGCCTCGGTCGAACCATGGGGTCAGGTCGCCGGTGGCGGGGGCGGGGAGACCCAGATCGGACTGGTACTCGCGGAAGATGTTGGACAAGGATCGCGGCAGCTGCCGCACATCCGCAGCCACCGAGAAGGACAGCCCGACGGCGTGTCCAGGGGTGGGATAGGGGTCCTGCCCGACGACGAGGACCCGGACGTCGTCGGGGTCGCGGGTGAAGGCGCGCAGGACGAGCGGTCCCGGCGGCAGGTAGCCCCGCCCTTCGGCGATCTCCTCCCGCAGGTACTTCCCCATCGCGCTGATCCGGTCGGCCACCGGCTCCAGCGCCGGAAGCCAGCCGGGGTGGACGAGGTCGGGCAGCGGGGTCATCGCCCACGCCGGCGGACGAGGACGACGCTCACCGCGACCACCACCACCGCCGCGGCAGCGGCGGCGCCGAGGAGCAGCACCGGTGGTGGCGGTGAAGTGTCTGCGGCGGTCGGGGACCCCGACGGGGCGACCGACTCCTGCGGCGGCGCGGACGTGGTGGTCACCTCGATCTCGGACGTGATGCGAAGGCCCGTCCGCCCGGCGGCCCGGTTCTCCAGTTCGGCCAGGTCGGCCAACGTCGCCGAAACCGCGAACGTGTCCTCATCCGGGCGCACCACGTCGACGCGGCGTGGCGCATCGACGATGACACCCTCGGTGTCGACGATGGGCCCGGGCATCGTCACCTGGACGACGACATCACTGTCACCGAACAGCATGCGCGCCAGTTCGACATCGTCACGGGAGCCCGCGTCGCGGGGGCGGGGGTCCTCGACCAGGGAGACCACCATCCGGTCCCCCTCCCGGGTGGCGCGCAGCGGGAAGGCGACACCTGTCGTCGTGGTGCCGGTGGCGTCGGACCCGGTCCCCCGGGTCGCGGCCTCGATCTGCTGCGAGGTCGCCGCGGTGAAGGTCACCGTCTGGACGTAGTCCTCCGCAGTCTCGGACCACTCGACCGTGACCGGCCCCTCCGAGGAGGAGGCAGCCGCCAGGGTTCCTTCCGCCTGCGAGGCATCCATCACACCGAACTCCGCGACGGCGGCGCGGTCGAACTCGGTGACCATGGAGCCGGTGAAGGCCCCGGACCCGGACACGCTCGTGGTGAGTTCGAGGGCCAGGCACCCGGGGAGGGCGGTGATGCACAGCGCCGTCACGACCCCGACGACGACCGCCCTCACACCCATACCGGCAGCGTAGTGTCGCGCCGCCGGGCACCCGGACGGCCCCCATCGCACGGTGCCGCACCCCTAGGCTGACGGTATGGAGAAGCTCGGATCCTTCCTGTACGGCACGGGCGGGTTCATCGCCGGGGCCCTGCTGATGGTGGGCGGCTGGTGGATCTCGATGCTGAACGTTCGGCTCGACAATCTGCAGGACACCGACTTCACGAGTTTCTGGACGATCTTCGGCCTCATCATGATCTTCATCGGCGCGTACCTGCCCTTCATGGTCGTCGGCCTGCGCGGCCGTCTCGTGCGCAAGCGTCATGAGCTCGACGAACTCACCCGGCGGCAGTCATCCACCTCGACCGACCCGGCCCCGTGATGAATCCGCTGCCCGAGACCGTCGGCGCGGTCGTCGTCGGAGCCGGCATGTCGGGCCTCGCCGCCGCCGACAGACTGCAGGCGCAGGGCGTCGACTGCATCGTCCTCGAGGCCCGGGACCGGGTCGGGGGACGTGTCCACAGCGAACCCCTGTGGGGAACCTGGGTCGACCACGGAGGCCAGTGGCTGGGGCCCGGCCAGGACCGCGCCTACGCGGTCGTCCAGCGGCTCGGGCTCACGACGATGCCCACCCACGTCGAGGGCCGCAAGACACTACTGTTCGGGGGGCGCCTGACCCATCACACCGGCCGCACCCCCGCGCTGCCGCCCGCCGCCCTCGCGGACGTGGCGCAGGCGCAGTGGCGCTTCGACCGCCTCGCGGCGACGGTCGACCTCCGGCATCCCTGGCGCACCCCTGACGCCCGGCGACTGGACTCCCAGACGTTCGAGACCTGGCTGGGACGCACCGCCCGCACGTCCGCGGGCAGGGACTTCTTCCGCGTCGCCACCCAGGCGGTGTTCGCGACCGAACCCTCGAACCTGTCGCTTCTGCACGTGCTGTTCTACGCCCGGTCCGGCACGACGCTGGAGGTCCTGCTGTCCACCGAGAACGGCGCGCAGCAGGACCGCGTCATCGGAGGGATGCAGCAGGTGGCGGAGGGACTTGCGGCAGGACTCGCGGGCCGCGTCTTCCTGTCCAGTCCCGTGACGGGGATCCGGCAACGTGATGACGGAGTGTCGGTCCTCGTCGGCGACCGCGTCGTGCAGGCGTCATCCGCGATAGTGACGGTGCCGCCCGCGGTCGCCGGGAGCATCTCGTTCGACCCACCGCTGCCTTCGCAGCGAGCGCAACTGCTGCAGCGGATGCCTCATGGATCGGTGGTGAAGTTCCACGCCTCCTACGCCCGTCCCTTCTGGCGGGAGCAGGGTCTGTCCGGCGAGGTGGCCGGCGATCTGCCTCCCGTCAAAGTCGTGTTCGACAACTCCCCACCCGGGGCCGACCCCGGCATCCTCGTCGGGTTCTTCGAGGGTGAGGACGCCGTCGTCGCGTCCCGCCACCCGCGAGCTGTCCGACAAGAAGTCGTCCGTGCGCGTCTGCAGCGCTTCTTCGGGCCGGCGGCCGCCGACATGACCGGCTACACCGACACCGACTGGAGTGCGGAGATCCACACCCGGGGGTGCTACGGAGCACACCTGCCCCCGGGCGCCTGGACCCAGTTCGGGAGCGCGCTGCGGGTCGCGGTGGGGCGGGTGCACTGGGCCGGGTCAGAGACCGCAGAACGGTGGTGCGGGTACATCGACGGAGCCATCTCCTCGGGGGAACGAGCCGCCGACGAGGTGCTCGCCCGCGTGCCGAGGTGAGGGGAAACCGGAAAAGACTGTGCTCAGCAGCGAGAACAGCCGATAGTAGGAACATGCGTCTGTCCTTCCTCGCCGTCGGCTGTGCCGCGGCGATCCTCGGCACGGGCGCCACCCTGCCCGCTGCTGCGGCGCCCGGGGACGACGTGAGCGTGTCGGAGGCCGCCCAGCGGCTCACCGCCATCCGCGAGGAGCGCAAGGCCGCCGAGGCCCGGATCGCGGAGGCCCAGGAACGCGCCGACGCAGCCGGGGATGCTCTCGCGCAGGCGCAGCAGACGGTGACGGCGGCCAAGGCCGTCGAGCGGAGTGCCGATCAGCGCGCGGACGAGGCGGCCGCCATCGCCGGCAAGGCGACAGCGGCTGAGACCCGCGCAGTCGGTCGGGCGCGCGACGCCGAGAAGGCACTCAGCCGCGCCGCACGGAACGCCTACATCAACGCCATGTCGAACTCGGACCTCGAGTTGTTCGCGGGCTTCGCCGCCGACGGACCCCAGGCGCTGGTGAACATCGCCCGGCGCGACATGACCTTCGACAACATCGGCGACGCCTCCCTCGTGGACGCCCGTCGCACCGTTCAGACCGCCTCGGAGGCCACCGCCGTCGCCGACGAGGCCC
>CAIWTL010000581.1 GCA_903915555.1 uncultured Micrococcales bacterium
CGACAAGGGCGCGGCGGAACTCCCCCTGGCCGCTTTCCTCATCCCGGTGGTCACCACCACGACGCTGCCCGCAGGCTCCTACGTCCTGATGTCACGGGCGAACATCGCGGCTGACGGCGGGGCTGCGACTGTGCTGTGCTCGATCGGGAACGATGCCGCCCAGAACTTCACGATCGCCAACTCGGGTCTGGTTCCCCTGGCGCAGATCGCCACCGTCACGCTGACCGCTCCGGAGTCGGTGAGTCTGCGATGCCTCGAGTCGGTGGGGAACGCGAAGGTCTACCAGGCGAGTATCACCGCGATCCGGGTCGAGTCGCTGACGACGAGTTGAGCTTCGCGTTACCCGTCACCGCCCATGACAGGAAGATCCAGGTGAGGTCGGTGCCGTGACGTCCGCGCGTCCTGTACGCGCCGCCGCCCTGGCCGTCGCCGGTGCAGCGGCGCTGTTCGGTACATCAGGGACCGCGCGGGCGCTGTTGGCGCCGGAGTCCTGGCCGCCCGGGGTAGCCGCCGTACGGCTGCTGATCGGGGCGGTGGGCCTCCTGGGCTTCGCCTGGTACTGCGGCCTGTTCCCGCACGTCCGGGCGCTCGCCACACACCCGCTGCTCTGGTTGTCCGGCGTGGCCGTCGCCGGCTACCAGGTGGCCTTCTTCCTCGGCGTCGAGTGGACCGGGGTCGCGGTGGGGACCCTCGTCTCGCTGGGTCTCGCCCCGTTGATGGCGGGGCTGCTGGGTTGGTCGATCGGGGAGGGAGCTCCGGGCTGGCCCTGGGCGGGGGTCACCGCCATCGCTGTCCTGGGGCTGGTCCTTCTGACGCTGGCCGGGGGCGCCACGGTGGACCTGCGCGGGGTGGCAGCGGCGCTGGGGGCCGGTGCCTGCTATTCGGTGTACACGGTCTTCGGGACATCGTTGGTGCGATCGGGGAACGACTCCACCGCCGTGATGGCCGCGGCGTTCACCATCGGCGCCGTGGTGATCTCTCCGATGCTTCTCGGTGCCGGGGACTGGCTGGCCACTCCCGGCGGGGTTGCTCTGGCGCTGTGGCTCGGGCTGGGTGCGACGTCGGTGGCCTACGTGCTCTTCGGGCGCGGTCTGCGGTGGCTCCAACCGGGACATGTCGCGACCCTCAACCTCATCGAGCCGGTGGTCGCCACCGTGCTCGGGGTGCTGCTCCTGGGGGAGTCCCTCGAGCCCGTGGCGTGGCTGGGGTGTGCGCTGATCCTCGTCTCCCTCGCCTCGCTCGGACTGCTCGAACGCCGACCGAGCGGAGGATCGGCTGCGGTGTGATCGAGCGTGGTGAACCGGCACACTGGAGTCGGGCGACAGGCCGGCCGACCCACGGAGAGGTGGAATGATGACGGACACCCCGGACGGTGCAGTGATCGCCATGCTCCAGGCGCTCGACGACTCCGATCACGCCGCTGTCATCGCCTCCTTCGACGCCGATGCGCAGGGGATCGACGAACTGACCCGGGCATGGCTGCGGGGATCCGAGCAGATGCGTTCATACATCGACGGGATCCTCGAGGCGACCAGTGATGTGGAGTCGCGCCTTCGCGACATCGCGGTGACGCAGATCGGTGACGCCGCCTTCGTGACCGGTGTGCTGGAGCAGGACTACGACCTGGAGGGCGAACGGCAGAGCGTCGTGGCCCCGACGACCTTCGGCCTGCGGCGCACGGACGGGGTCTGGCGCATTTGCCTGTTCCACTCGGTGCCCATCCCGGACTGAGACCCGACTCCGGAGCCCCTTGGAGCTCTCGGCCGTGAGTTCTGTCGCCCCCGTCGACGCGTCCATAGGGTGGAGATGGAAGGGTCGGTGCACCATGTCGAGTTCCGGCGCAATCCGTGGGGAGGCAACGCCATGTACGCACGCACGATCACCGCAGCACTCGTGCCCGGGATGGGGGACGAGGCCATCCGCATCTTCCGTGACGAGATCGTCCCGGAGATCCGGAAGCAGCCGGGCTACGTCAGCACCGCCATCTACCTGGACCGGGCGCACAACCGTGCCCAGACGGTGAGCGTGTGGGAGAGCGAGGCGGCGGAACGGGCCACGTCTCAGGGCAGTGGGTACCTGACGAAGGTCGTGGGGCTTCTGGTCGGCAAGGTCGTCAACAAGGAGCTGATCAACTGGGAGGTGGGCTACTACGATCAGGCGCCCACCGCAGTCGACCGGCCGTCGGCGACCGTCGAGCCCTGACCACAGGGTCAGCCCCGCTCGCCCAACCAGGGGTCGAAGTCGTCCGTCACCTCCATCCAGTGGGACCACTCGGCGGACTCCTCCGCAGCAGTCACGACTGCGTCGTCGAACGCCGCCACCACTTGATCTCGGCCGGGTCCGACCCCGACGAAGGACAGCCGGGTCCCGGGAGGCGTGCCGCGCCAATCGTCCAGAGGGCCGATCGAGAGTTGTCCACCCGCACCATCCCAGGCGCAGGCGGTGAAGGGGCGGGTTGGCAGCCAGAAATGGCCGCGGCTGCGGATCCTGCCGCCGCCCAATTCGGTGAGGTGTCTGCGCAGCCGGGACGGATGAAACGGCCTGTCGGTGCTCAACGTCATCCGCCATGCTCCAGCCGCACCGCTCTTCGGCGACTCCGGTACACACAGGGGATCGATGCGTCGATGACCTGCCGCGGGGTGATGGGTGTGCTGGAACATCGCGGAAAGGTCGTGCCGCATGAGGTCGTCCATGCGGTGGGAATCGTCGGCCCGAATGAGATCGATGAGGGCCGAACCGCGCTCGTGGTCACCGTCGAGTGTGACGACGAAGTCCGCGTGCTCCGTGATCGAGGCCAGGACTTCGCCCACCGATCGGTCGTCGCCTTCGTACAGATGCTGCCCACGTTCACGCAGCAGATCGTCGCCGAGAAGGTCGTGCTCGAAGGTGGCAGGGTCGCAGACAGCGGTCACCCCGGCGAACCGGGAAGCGGCCAACGGGGCAGCGGCTTCGGTGGCGGTCGTCAGTCGGCGGGCGAGCCCTGCGGTGGCTGCTCCCACCGGAAGCACGAAGGCCACTGGTCCCGGC
>CAIWTL010000582.1 GCA_903915555.1 uncultured Micrococcales bacterium
CTGCAGCGGCCTCCGGTGACGATCCGGTGGCAGCCGCCCAGCGGCGGCGATGTGACGCGGTATGCCGTGCGCATCGGGCGGGTGAGTGGGACGAGCATCACCTGGCGGTCCTGGCGGTCGACTCCGGCACCGCGCGTGACCGCCCGCGTGGGACTGGGGCGATGGCGGGTCCAGGTGGCGGCCGTGAGCCCTGCCGGGCGTGGCAGACCGGCCGCCACTTCGTTCTCCGTGACCCGGGCACTCCTGCGGCTCACCCACTGACGCCGACCCCCGACCAGGTGACCGCAGAGCTGACCCGCACGTGCATGTCTGGCCCTCCTGACGCCATATCTGCCCCGTACGGGGCAGACGTGCGGTCACCCTCCCCGGATAGGGGGTGGGAGTCAGGTTTATAAAGGACGGTGTCCGGGTATGTTCTCGGCGTCAGAGAACAACCGGAAGGAAACCCACTCATGAACAAGAAGTTCGCCGCCTTCGCTGCCGCCGCAGGCCTGGCCTGCCTCGCCGTCACCGGTGTCGCAGCCGCCGCACCCGCTCCTGCCGCGGCCTCACCCGCACCCGCACCGGCCGCCGCTGCAGCCGCGCCTGCGGCCAAGCCCAAGCCCACGCCGGCCGCTCCGGCCGCCGCGGCACAGCCTCAGCCCGCCCCCGCCCCGGCCGCCTGACGAACGGAGGAGGGAACCGAGTGCCGGGTAGGCACGTCGTAACGGAGAGTTCCGTCACAGGGGTTCAAGGACAGGGCCCGGGATGCCGATCTTCTCCCTGGATGGGATCGGCGGAAGGGTTCGAATGCGACGAGTCGACGAGCGGCGCGCCACGACGGTCATGACGACCGTCGCAGCATTGTGCGTCGCCGGCATCTCGGCCCTGACCCCCGGTCACGCCTACGCGGGCGACCAGTCGCCCCCTCTCACGCCGGACCGCACGGTCAGTCAACCCCCCACGCGGGTGGCGGCGCAGGTGGGGGCGACCGAGGTCGCCCGCGTCAGCGCCGTCCAGGTCTCCCCCGAGGGCGCCGTGGCTGTCGTGACCCAGCGGGTCCGCGGCGAGGAGGCCGCCACCGCGGCTGTCGCCGACCTGCAGTCCGACCCGGCCACCGTCAGCGTGGCCGTGGCCGACCGGGTGAGCGTTCTCACCGACGATCCCGAATACGTCCGCCAATGGGCCATGCCCCGGCTGCGCCTGCCGGAGGCATGGCAGGCCAGCACCGGCAGCGGTGTGACCGTCGCCGTCGTCGACACCGGCGCGGACCCCACCCACCCGGACCTCGCCGGAAACCTCGTTGCGGGCGCCGACGTCGTGGGCAGCGGGGTGCGTACCGAGATGAGCGACGGGCACGGCCACGGCACCCACGTGTCGGGCACCGTGGCGGCGGTCACCGGGAACTCGGTCGGTGTCGCCGGCGTGGCGCCCGACGCCAAGGTCATGCCCGTCAAGGTCCTCGACAGCAGCGGGTCCGGATACACCAGCGACGTCGCCGAGGGAGTCATCTACGCGGCCGACCACGGGGCACAGGTGGTGAACCTGTCGCTGGGTGGCCCCAGTTACAACTCCGTCCTCGCCCAGGCGGTGGACTACGCCCGCTCGCGGGGCGTCGTGGTCGTGGCGGCTGCCGGCAACGAGCGCCAGGCAGGTAACCCGACCACGTACCCCGCAGCTCTGCCCGGCGTCGTCGCGGTCGCCGCGACCGACTCCACCGACGCGGATGCATCGTTCTCCAACACCGGGTCCTACGTCGACATCGCCGCCCCCGGGGTCTCCATCCGGTCGACCCTCCCGGGCGCCCGCTACGTGTCGTGGTCCGGTACCTCGATGGCCACACCGCACGTCGCCGGGGTCGCCGCCCTGCTGCGGGCACGGGTCTCCTCCGCGACCGAGATCGAGGACGTGCTGCTCCGCAGTACCACCGATCTGGGCCCGGTGGGCCGCGACGACGCCTACGGCGCCGGTCTCGTGAATCCGGTGGCTGCGCTTGCGGCAGTCGGCGGCGGCAGCCCCACACCCCCTCCCTCGGCCACGCCGTCTCCCACCCCCACACCCACCGGCTCGCCGACGACCACGTCGCCGGCGCCCCAGCCGCCGACCACGACGCCCCCGCCCGGACCGGCCCTGCCCGGCGCCCCGACCGCGCTGCGCGCGACGCTGAGCGGCCGGACCCTGACGCTGTCGTGGACACCGCCCGCCGGCTCCGTGGTCAGTCGCTACAGCGCCCGGGTGGGGAAGCTGGGCGGCCGCGCGATCCAATGGCGGTCGTGGACGGTCACGGCAGGCACATCCGCCCGCTTCGCGGTCAGCAAGGGGACCTGGGCGGTTCAGGTGTTCGCGACCAACTCGGCCGGGAACGGCCCGACGGCCTCGGGCACGACAACGATCACCCGTTCCTCCCTGAAGGCGGCGCAGGCGGCTCGGGCCGCGAAGGCCCGGTCCCAGAGTCTGCGCGCCGCTCCCGTCCGCCTCGTCGTCCGCGGCCGCTGACCTCGTCCGTCTCCCACTCAGCGGGAGCGCCGTCGTCCGGTCACCGGGTCGCGGGATCCTCGGACTCCGACTGCGATTCGGCTCCCGTCATCTCGGCGACCCACTGGGGGTGGTGAGCCATGGCCCAGGACTCCGCGACGTCGCCGGCCATCATGCCGTTGAGCGCCTCGGTGTCGGCGAGGCCCTTGGAGATGTGGAAGGCGAGCAGGATCGACAACGCCATCGACACCCAGTCGTGGACGAAGGTCGCACCGGTCTGCAGGTCGTCGCTGAACACGCCCGCGAAGTACATGATCATGCCGGTCCCGAACAGCACCAGCAGCGCGCCGGCGGTCACGGCGGCAGCAAGTTTCTGGCCCCCGTTGAACTTGCCGACAGCCAGAGTGCCCGACTCACGCTGGGAGCGGCGGAACCACGCCCAGTCCGACGGTGTGAAGCGGTTGAGTCGCCCCAGATCAGCGCGGAAGGCAGCCGACCCGGCGGCCAGGATGAGGGGCACCGGAAGCAGGAACCCCGCGGCGGTGTGCAGCCACTTGAACAGGTCGCGATTGCCGACGAGACCGCTGAGCAGCGGGAAGAAGAGGCAGGCGCCGCTCACGATGAGGATGAGCACCAGGATCGCGACACCCCAGTGCACCGCGCGTTCAGCCCGCGAGAAGCGCCTGAGGCGGGTGTCAGGTGACGGGGTCATCGCTGCGTCCGTTGGACTTCCCCACCCAGGCGTCGATGTCGTACCCGCGTTCCTCCCAGTACCCCGGGACGACCTCGCTGGTGACATGGATCCCGTCCAGCCACTTCAACGACTTGTAGCCGTACATCTGCGGCACCACGAGCCGCACCGGTCCGCCCATCTCGGTGCTGAGGGGCTCGTTCCACAGATGGGTCGCGACCATGACGTCCGGCAGCGCGGCCTGATCGGCGGTCAACGACTCGGTGTACGCCCCGTCGAAGGATGTGAACCGCAGCGGGCGCCCGCCCAGGTCGACGTCGAGCTCGGCGAGGAGATCGGTCAGCACGACCCCGCTCCAGGTCGCGTCCTCGACACGCCATCCGGTGACGCACTGGAAGTCCTTGGTGATGGTCGACTGCGGCAACGCCTGCACCTCTGCGTAGGTGAGTTCCACCCGCCGGTCGCGGTCCGACACGACCAAGCGGTAGTCGGCGGTGGACCTCTCGGGATAGCCGTTGGTGACGGTGTAGATCCGGAACCCACCGGCAGCGGGGATCACCTGACCGACGGCGGGCGACACGGAGGAGGCGACACCGGCCGTCAGGCTCGCCAGGTAGTCACCGGCAGCCACCCCGACCACTCCCAGACCCACGAGTCCGAGGACGACGCGACGCCCGACAGGAGCGCCTCCCGAGGACGACATGCATTCAGAACACCACGACCCTGCGCCGGCGACAAGCCCACCCCGGTGAAGTGGGGCTCAGCGGTCACCCGGGTCGACGTCCGGGGGGGCGACGTCGGGAGGAAGGTCTCCCGGAAGAGCCCGCATCAGACCCGCCGTCTCCTCGGCATCGCGGGCGAGGCTCAGCGTGCGCGTCAACAGTTCCTCACATGACGCCGACCGCAGCATGTCGTACTGGTCCAAGGAACCCACCGGTGTGATGGCGGCCAGTTGCCATGCGGCGGCGACCGGCTCGTCGGAGATCTCCACATCAGGGGGCCAGATCGTGCGCACCTGCCCGGCGGCGAGCTCGGCCACGACCCGCAGGACCGATCGGACCGCGGCCTCGGTCTCGTCGAAGAGGTCGATCAGCGAGTCGTCCCACTCCAACTCCGGCACCGTCTCGATGCTCGCGCGGGGATAGGGGTCGTCGGGAAGCCACTCGATCACCCGCAGCCGATTCGTCCCGATGCCGAGGACCCTGGTCACCCCCGCGCGAGGGTCGACCTCGACGACGCGGGCGAGGGTCCCGTACTCGAAGCGTTTCTCCCCGCCGCCGACCTCGTGCCCCCGTTCGATCAGGACGACACCGAACTGCGGCTCGTCGGTGTCGAGCAACTGGCCCAGCATCATCAGGTACCGCTGCTCGAACAGCTGCAGCGGAAGCGGCATATGCGGGAACAGCACCGAACCCAGCGGGAACATCGCGGTGGGGTCGGGCGCCATGCTCCCAGCCAACACGGGCCCACCGGATCATGCAATCCGTGGTCGCCTTCCCGCAGCGCCTCGGGACTACTGTCTGCTTGTGTCCTCCGAGACGACCCCCGAACTCGTCCCCGCCGCCGGACACACGTGGTCGCACGCCCCCTTCCGTCGGCTGATCGCCACGCTCCTGTTGACCCGCGCGGGCAACTACATGCAGACGGTGGCCTCGGGTTGGCTCGCGTTCCATCTCACCGGAGATCCCATGGTCGTCGGGGTGGTCAGCTTCCTCGCGTTGGGGCCGGCTCTGCTGGGCAGTCCGCTGGGTGGCCGCCTCGCCGACCGCTACTGTCCCCGGCGCCTCGCCACGGGTCTGTCGTTCCTGTCGGCGATCGGGCCGCTCGGACTCGCGGTCCTGGCCGTCACCGACTCCATCACCCTCCCGGCGCTGTATCTGCTGACCGCGGTCAGCGCCCTCCCCTATTCCGTGAACCAACCCGTCCGCTCCATCGTCGTCCCCTACTCCGTACCCATGGGGCTGCGCCGCCAGGCACTCATCGACGTCTCGGCGGCGAACAACGTCGCCGAGCTAGTCGGCGCGATCATCGGGGGCGTCGTGGTGCAGACGGTGGGTCCCGCGCTGCCGTATCTGTTCAATGCAGGAGCGCACCTGCTGACCGCCACCGTCCTGATCCTGTCACCGCAACTGCAGGCGTCGTGTGATGCTGCGCGGGCCGCCGAGTCGGGGGGTGTGCTCGCCGCGCTGCGGATCGCGGCCAGGATCCCCCTCGTGCTCTCCGTCCTGCTGGGGGTCGGGGCCTTCTACCTGCTGGTCGCCCCGATCGAGTCGCAGATGCCCACCCTGGCGGGGGATCACAGCGAGGGGGCGGCGGCCCTCGGATTCCTCCTGGCAGCGGTCAGCGTCGGCTCCATGGTGGGTAATGTCGCCATCCGCCGACTCATCGGTACCGGCTCGGCCACCGACGTGCTGTTCGTGGGCCTCGGGGTCGCAGCAGCCTCGGTCCTCGCGTTGGGGTGGTCGAACACCCTGGTGGGGGACGCCGTGCTGCTGGTCGGCTACGGCCTGGGATGGGAGTTGGTGGCCGTCAGCGCAGGCAGCACCCTGCAACTGGCCGTCCCACCGAGCATCGCGGGGCGGATGGTCGGTGTCGCCCACCTGATGTCCTCGGGCCTGACTGCGCTCGGCGCCCTGCTGGTCGGTGGGCTGTTCACCACTGTGCAGGTCGACCCGAGTCTTCGTCTGGTCGGTCTGGTCGCCCTTCTACTGGCGGTGGCGCTTCCGCGACTCCGTCGTCACGGACCGGCGGCCGACTGACGGGTTTGCGACAGGTGAGCCGGACCGCGTGGTACTCGAACTCCACCTCGGATTCGCCCGTCAGTCGATCGAAGACCTCTTCCAGTGCTTGCGTCGATCCGGGGACGGCATGGCCGGTGGCGATCATGCTCTCGGCGCCGGACAGCAGGAGATCCCGGACGTAGGCGAGCAGTTCGTCCCGCTCCTGGGAGCGTTCACGACTCGACACGACAGCCAGGTCGCGCGTCTCGATGTCGACGAATGCCAACAGGTCGGCGATGCGCGCCAGTCGACGCCCGACGTAGGGATCACCACCGGCCGTCATCTGGTGGTGGCAGAAGGAATCCCACCACTGACTGATGAGCGGCTGATCGGGGGTGAACCGGAACGTGTCGTTGTCGACCTCGCTGCAGATCAGCACACCACCCGGACGCAGGACGCGCCGCGCCTCGGCGAGCAGGGCCACCGGATCGGGCACATGCTCCAGGAGCCACACGGTGATGACCGCGTCGAACGCGTCGTCGGGGAAGGGGAGCCGGGCGGCGTCGGCTCGCGTGACGACGGCACCGGGGACATGCGCGTGCGCCGCAGCGACGTGGCTGTCGCTGATGTCGACCCCGACGAGGTCCCACCGCGGATGGGACTCCGCGAGGAGCTCGAGTTCGGCCCCGACCCCGCATCCGAGTTCGAGGAGGCGGCCGCCCGACGGAAGGGGGTAGTCCTCGAAGACCACCGGTGCGAGGGTCTTCGCCTGGTCGCGCAGCCGCTGCTCCTCCACCGCACCGAAGCCGTGGATGTACTCGGGACCGGACACCCTCCCGAGGATATGGGGCCACTCGGTCCCGGACACTCTCCCGGGGACGTGGGGCGACCCGGCCCGGTCGCGTCGACGCCGACACCTCCCAGTTGGCGACTACTGCTGTCGTCCTCGGACGATCCGGGCGCCCCGGTGGGCCGGCTCTTCCTGGGTCGGTGTGGTTGTCGGGTGGATGTGGTGGTCGGGTGAGTGTGGTGGTCGGGTGGGAACGGTCTTCCTTGAGTGGGCCCACCCCCGTTACCGAAACAGTCGCATGCGACTGTTTCGGTGGGATGCGACTGCAG
>CAIWTL010000583.1 GCA_903915555.1 uncultured Micrococcales bacterium
CACCGGTGCGTCCACCGTCATGGATCCCACGGCTCCGCCGGAGCGGCACCGGCATCCCATCGAGGGATGGTTCAAGAGAGGTAAAGCGCGCTCTCGGCGCTGACGCACACGGGGCGGCCGCCGACACCGTCGTGCGATCAGCCGCTCTGGCCGCAGCAGCACGCAGGGACGAAAGATGCGGTAGTGAATTCATTGCCTCCGAGTGATGTCGTCGTTAGGTTCCGACCTATGGATATGAGCCGTTCCTCCCGAGCCGTCGCCGTCATGGCCGTCGCAAGCAGCTGCGCGTTGCTCCTGGCCGGGGCTCCCGATGCCGGTGCGTCGATCACCCGGACTGTCGCCTGCCAGGGATCCGGTGGCGGCGTGGCCGGGCTGCGGGCCGCGATCGACGAGGCGAATGCCCATGGTGGAGGGAGGATCACCCTGGCGCCCAACTGCACCTATAGGTTCACCGACGGGCCCTACGTGGGTCAGGAGGGGTCGAACGCACTGCCGGTCATCACGAGTTCGATCGTGATCACGGGCGACGAGTCCGCGTTGGTGCGCAAGTCCAAGGATCCGTTCCGCTTCTTCGAGGTGGAGCGCGGTGCGGCGCTCGAGCTGAGCAGGATGACCCTGAAGGGCGGAGCGACCTCCAGCGTTCCGGAGGTGAACGAGAACGGGGGAGCGATCCTGACATCGGGGAGGCTGGTGGTGCGGGAAGCCACGCTCACCGGGAACGTGAGCGGCAACGGTGGGGCGATCGAAGCGGACGGTGGCCGAGTGCGCATCGTCGAATCGACTCTGGCGCGCAACCACGCTCGCAACGTTCCCGGCGCGACTGCCGGCGCCATCGCGGTCCAGGGTGCGCGGGTGACGCTCCGGCGGGTGACCCTCGCGCGCAATGACGCCGTGGCCAAGGGTGGGGCCATCGCGATCTTCGCGGGCACGATGACCATCAACCGGAGCACCCTGACGGGCAACACCGTGTCGGTCAACGGCGCCGGAGGTGGGATCTTCAACTACGGCACCCTGACGATCGATCACACCACGCTGGCCGAGAACGAGGCGAACGGGTACGCCGGAAACGGCGGCGCGATCGCCAACTACGCCAAGGGCCGGCTGACCGTCACCGAGTCGGAGATCCAGCGGAATAGTGCGGGTATGAAGGGCGGCGTATCACGGGCGTTCGGTGGCGGTATCGCCAACTTCGGCAAGGCCCGGCTCTCCGACGTCCGCATCACCCGGAACAAGGCGATGGGGGGCAAGGCGAAGGGAGGCGGGATCTCCGTGCGTTCGGGCACGGTGTCCCTCACCACCAGCACTGTCGCGAACAACTCCCCGAACGATTGCTCTGGGAAGGTCAAGGGTCGCTGCTGACCCGCGGGCCCCAGCCGCCGCTGGCGCGGCGCGAGCCCCCCAGCGCCAGCGGATGCATGCGGCCCGCGTGACCGGCGCGACTAGCGCTCGCTGGGTGGCCGAGGATCCTTGGGTTGCGCAGGTGCCGGGGGGATCTGCGGTAGTGGCTTCCACAGGATTTGAGGGACCGCGCAACCCGCCTGCTGGGCCCCCCCGGGTGCGGGTGCCCCGGTCTTCGTGCCACATCCGCTGTTCTGCCATGCCGTGGAAGCGGCCAGCCACTGTTCGCGCTCCGCTATCGCCTGCTGCCGCTGGGAAACCAGGGCGTAGTAGCGGCTCCAGTCGTCACGGATCGCGTCCCAGGCTTTGGTCACGGCCCTGACGTCCCTCGCGTAGTCGCGGTAGGCGAGCGCCGCCGTGTCGTAACCGACCATGGCGCCGCGCCACTGCGCCTCCTGCGCGGCCCACTGTGCCAGCTCGTCGTTGAGTCGCTGGGTGGTGGCCGCCACTCTCCCCTCGCGCTGAGCGTCGGACTCGGTCTGCGTGAACTGCGGGGCGGGGCTGGCAGTGAACGCCCAACCGCATCCCGGGCCCGTGGGGTCGGGGACGGGGAACACGACCCGGCGCTTGGTTGCAGGCTCCTTGGGTCGGACCGGTCGTTCCGGGAAAGCCACCTTGGCAGGCAGGCTCTCCGGCCAGTACGGGACGCCGTCGGGTGGGTCGGGTCGTTGCACCTGCTCGAGGCCCCGCAGTTCTGGACGGTGGGGCGGCATCTCCTCGATGATCTGTGGCAGATCGGCTCCGACCGTGACGTGGTCCACCAAGCCCCGGTACTTGTCGGGGTCGTGCCATGGTGAGCGCCGAGCATCCTCGACCGACGGCTTGAGGTCCGTGCAGATCGGCTTCAGCAGGGCCGCAGCCCGCCGGGTCCACCGCCTGACGGCAGCGTCGTTGAGGGGGATGTCCTCGCCCGTCAGGGACAAGGTGATGTCCCCGACGGACCAGCGAAGGGTGTGGATGGTGTCTGCCCCGGACGCGACGCTCACCAGCACAGCCGGGAATCCGGCCACCTTGCGCCGTTCGACGGTGATCTGCTCACCGCGGGCCACACATCCCTCGGCCCGTTTCACGATCGCCTCGATGGCGGCGGCGCCGTAGCCGGTCGGCCACAGTTCCGCCCCCGCGATCAACGGCTTCCGGCGAATGGCCACAGGACGCTGGTAGGCGACGGTGGCAGCCGCGGCTGATTCCCTGCCACAGGTGAATGCGAGGATGTCGCCGGTGCCCCGGCCGAGGGCTGCGCGCGTCTTGATCTCCTTGGTCAAGGATGTACCGATCAGACGCTTTGCGGCCGCAATGCCCGGGGGGGTCTCGCCCGCCGGGAGTGCGGCGACCGTTGCGTCAGCCGCCGCAACTGTCTCCTCAGGCCCGTGAAGCACCTGGACGTACTCCGTCGCAGCCATGAGGTTGACGCCCACAAGAACCACGCCACCCGCCGCGATGAGGGGAATCACCGACTGCGGAATCACGTGACCTCCCCACACCTTCGTGGGAAGCATAGGTCGCCGGAGACCGACTCCCGCCCATTGACGAGACGTGTCCGCGCTGCCGATGACCCCGGAACCCGGACTGCGGAGTGAACCTGCCCGCGACACGCACCCAATGAGCCATTCGGCACGAGGAGTCTCGTACCGTCAAATACACCCGGACGATCAACCGAGGAGGCGTGCCGCCCGACGCCCGCCTTGTGCGCGATCCGGTGTGGAGCAGTCGTCCCGGGCGCAGGTCGGTGTGGCAGTTGGGGTCTGAAATGGGTGACGAGAGGTCTGAGCGCCGGCGTGGTGGCTCGCTCCCAACGCGCCTGCCGCTGTCCGCGCTCTTCCGAGAGGACTCCGGTCCCGGGGACGAGCATCCGTTGGGGTTGATCATCGCTGCGGTCTTCATCATCGGAGCGCTGGTCGGCGTCGCGCTCATCGGCGCCACGGGCACCCGGGTGGGGGTCGAGGTCTGGGAATCCATGCCGGTGGAGGTCCCGGACGTCACCGGCATTCCGGGGCGCACACAGCTCGTGGACCGCAACGGCGACACGTTCGCAGAGTTCTCCACCACCAACCGGGTCTCCATCGAACGGGACCAGATCCCCCAGGTGATGGTGGACGCGATCGTCGCGGTCGAGGATGCCAACTTCTTCGAGCATTCCGGGGTCGATGTCACGGCCTTGGCCCGGGCGATGCTGAGCAACGCCGGCGGTCGAGGATGCTCGGCGCTCACCATGGCACGACCCCGACAAGTACCGGGGCTTGGTGG